>NZ_JBHWJL010000003.1:0-36132 GCF_042731495.1 Streptomyces sp. NPDC059853 | reverse complement strand
AGGTCGCCGGTGTCCTCCGCGACCGGAGCGAACATGGCCTCGGCGGCTTCGTCGAACAACTGGGTGACCTGCGCGATCGCGGCCGGTGCGAGTGCGGAGACCAGCACCGACAACAGCAGGAAGCCGATCGACTCGGTCACCGCCTGAAGAGCCGGCGTTCCCTGCACCACACGCTTGGCCACCGCGATCAGCCACAGGACCACGGTCAGGACGGACGAGACGGCGAAGGCCATGCCGTACGTCCGCAGGAAGCCAGGATCGCTCCAGTCGATCCGGGTGGTGGAGAGCAGGGCGTTCATCATCGTGCTGAAGAGGAAGACGACCGCCTCCTGCAGCAACTCGGTGAGGTAGCCGAACGGATCGCTGGCGAAGTCGTACACGCTGTGGACGGTGCCGACCACCTCGCACACCTTGTCGGCGAAGGGAATGCTGTCGCACCAGCCGGTGCGGGTGGCGGCGTGGGCCTGACGCGCGACGAAGACCGTTTGCAGGGCTACGAGGAGTCCGAGGACGGCGAGGCGGTGCCGGACCCTCGCGCGCTCACCCGAGGTACGGAGGCGCATCGAACTGCTCATCGGCTCTGCGGAAGTCGTCGAGGGTGCTGGGGGTGGAGCCGGTATCGAGCGGTGTGGGGCCGGGCCTGCTGGTGACTCCGGCGAGCTTCCAGTCGTTCTCCTGCCACCGGAGGGTGACGGTGTGGGTGTTCCAGGACGCCGAAACGGGGAGGGGCGCGCTGTCGCTCGTGGTGCCGATCAGCCCGGCTGCCCACACCTCGACGGTGGCCGAGTGCCGGGAGTAGTCGCTCACCGTCACGCCCAGCGGTGCGGCGCGGGCGACCAGGGTGGCGGCGTCGCGCTTGCGGATGCCGAGCGAGGCCAGCACCAGATCCATGGCCGAGTCGTCGGTCCGGATCAGGCTCTTCTCCGACTCGGGTCCGGCGATGTCAGCGAGGAGTTGGTGCCGATACGACCGATCGGTGATGTAGTCCACCGAGGACCGCGCGAGTTGGTAGTTGGTCGCGGCTCGGACCGCCCCTGCCTCCGTGCGCGGATAGCCGAGCGGTACGCCACCGGCCCCGCGGAGAACGGTTTCGCCGAGCTGATCGGCTTCCGCGCGCTTCGCGTCGGCTGTCGCGTCCGCCGGGGCCGGGGAGGAGTCCGTGAAGAGCCCGGTGTTCACCGCGATCGCGACACCGAGCAGGAGAAGGAATCCCCCGCCTGCCACAGCGGCACCCAGCCACCAGGGCCGGCCGCCGGGCGTCGGATGCCGTTCGTCGCCGCCGAGCACCGTTGTTCCCCGCCGGGGATGCGGGCGATGGGTCGGCATGGTTCAGATCCCCATGCCGTAGACGATCGTGAAGACGGTGCCCAGCGAGGCGACGACGAAAGCACCGACAAGAGCGGCGCCGACGTCCTTCTTACCCTTGGAGACCTGGGCGACGTCGTGCTGTCCTTCGCCGATCTTGATGTGGAAGGTGCCGAGAGCGGCCCGGCCGAGCAGCGCCACGATGACGCCGGCCATGATCACCTGTACCACCGTGCGGGCGGTGTCGCCGAGCGCGGCGAACGGCCCCCAGTCCGGCGCGACCCCGTTGACGAGGCTTCCGATGCCACCGTTGGCGGCGAGGACCAGTGTGTGTGCCACGAACACGTCGCTCCCTCTCACCTATGGCCGAGCTTGCCCGGCATATACGGAATGCCGCACAACGTACCTGACACGGTGTTGACAACACACGTTTATGCAACGGCGGGGCGTTAAGCTCAGGAAATACCACCAATCTGCATGTGTCAGACAGAAGTGACCACGAAGCCGGGCGGTTGGTACCAGCCGCCTGCCTATGTATGTTTATGAGGAGGGTCGTGAAGGCGACTCGTGCGACGGCCATCGTCGTCCTGGCGGCCGGCCTCTCCTTGCCCGCGCTCGTCACCGTCGCGGCCTCCGGAGCCGCGGGCCGAGTGGATCGGGCCCACTGCGCACGCGCGAACCCCGCCCCGGCTCCGGACGACGGCGCGTCCGCCGTCGTTCCGCTGAGCCCGCAGGGAGAACAGGCCGACGCCGAGTGGAGCCAGGGGCAGATCCGCAACGCCGCGACCATCACCGCTGTGGCCAGAAGCCGCTCCCTGCCACCCCGCGCGGCCGTGGTTGCCGTCGCCACCGCTATCCAGGAGTCGAGCCTCCGGACCCTGGACCACGGCGACCGGGACTCCGTCGGCCTCTTCCAGCAACGGCCCAGCCAGGGCTGGGGCTCCGCCGCTCAGCTCCGGGACCCGGTCTACTCTTCCGGCAAGTTCTACGACGCCTTGGTGCGGGTGCCCGGGTGGGAAGGCGCCCCGCTCACCGAGGTCGCCCAGGCGGTTCAGCGGAGCGCGTTCCCCGACGCCTACGCCCGCTGGGAGAAGGCTGCCGGAACTCTGGTCGTGGACACCTGGGGTGCTCAAGCGGTGACGATGGACTTCGCGGCATGCGCTGCCGAAACTCACGGCGATCCGGCGGAGAACTTCTCCGCCGTGAATCCCCGCTCTCCGGCCCAGGCGATCGCCGCCGCCCGGAAGGCAGCGGGGCAGACCGGCTGGTACCGCCGGTGCGGCCAGTTCGTCGCCGAAGCGTACGGATATGCCTACAGCGGCTCCGCCACGGCGAACGCCCAATGGGACCGGCTGCATGCCGCGGGCCTCACTCATCCGGATGACACCGCTCCCCCGGCCGGTGCGCTGCTCTTCTACGAGACGGGTGATCCCGCCGGGCACGTCGCGCTCTACCTCGGTGACGACCTGGTGGCCAGCAACGACATCATGGACAGCTTTCACGGTGAGGGAAAGATCGCGGTCGTCCCCCGCGGGGAGTTGACCGACGGACTTTGGCGATTGAGGTATCTGGGCTGGGCGGAACCGGTTTTCCCGGATGCGGGTGGCACGGGCACGATCTGATTCCCAACCGAAGGAGCACGTCCATGAGCATCATCCGACGCGGACGAATCATCCGTTCCCTCTTCCCCTATTTTCTGGTCGTCATGGGGATCCTCGTCGCCGGCAAGGTCGCCGGTTCGCCGGGAAGTACGCCCGCGCTCCTCCAGGCCCTCGGCGTGGCGGCCATCGGTGTCGTCTGGTCGTACGTTCGTGCCCGACGTTCCCGACCGTCTCCGGCACGGGGAAGACGATAGGGTTCTCAGCGATCGCAGGCGGAAGAGCAGGGAGAGGTATCCGATGCCGGATACGGCGGACAGCCGCAAGCGGCCGAGGACCCTCGCCGAGAAGATTCAGTGGCTTCGCGAGCTGAAGACCCCCCGGGATGAACAGCCGCCGTCCTACGACGCGACCGCCCGGCAGATCAGCCAGACGACCGGCGTCAGCATCTCCGGGCCGTATTTCTGGGAACTCGCCACAGGGCGCACGACCAACCCGAAGCTGCACCACCTTCAGGCGTTGGCCCGCTTCTTCACCGTGCCCATCGGTTATCTCAGCGACGTCGAAGCAGACTTCACCCAGCTCGAAACCGAGCTGGAACTGCTCCGTGCCCTGAAGCAACGCGGCGTGCGCACCATCAAAGTGCAGGGAGCGGGGCAGGAGCCCGCCGACCTGGGCACCGTCCAGCAACTCCTCGGGCGGTTGCACCAGCTCGAAATGTCCGAGGACGACGACGTCCGCGAGCACATCACGTCGCTCGGGGCGGAGCAACGCGACACGGTACGGGAGATCGTTGCCGACGCCGCCGTACTGCGCGCCTTGGGCGACAACCAGCTACGCGATCTGGTCCGGGCCGCCTCCGGGCTGAATACCGCTCGCCTCACCACGGCCACCGCCCTCGCCGGTGATCCGGCGCTCCTCGATGCCCTGGCGGACGAGAGCGCGCGGGGTATCGCGGCCAGGGCGTCGGCCTTGACCGGTCCCAGCCAGCGCGCCGTCCTGGCTCTGATCGATCACCTGCACCAGCTGGAGCAGTCCTCGTCAGCCGACTGAGGGGCATCGACGGACCACTCCAGCGCCTGGGCGATGAGTTCGGGCGAGAGGCTGGGCATGAGCCAGCACGCCGCTCGAAGGGAGTCCTGGTCTGCTCCCCCGTCACCGCTTCCACACGATGAGGTCAGGACGAGCCCGCAGCGTTCCGCGCCCCCTCCCTCCGCCAGAGGAAGTCGAACGGTCTCTCCCTTTTCCGTACCGAACCATACGCTGGCTTTTCCGGTAGTTCGCACGGCCCCGGCATCGCCGGATCCATCAGGAAATCCATGACCGTGGAACAGGTTTTCCGCCTGTGCATTCATACCCTCACCCCGAAGAGATCTCCGCCAATACCCTCACTGTCTATCTCGACAAAACACCCATGTCAATGCAAAGTTGGCAGACTCGCAGTGTTCGACCCCCCTTCTCACGTGGCGAGAAAAGGAGCGCCCTTGCTTTCTCGCCGGGCGAGAAAGCGGGAATTCACACCACGGTACCCATGAAAGACAGGTGAGAAGCAATGAACTAACGTGCCCCGCAAAGAAAGGGGACTGCAATGCGCGCCATCGTCATGAAGGAATTCGGCGGTCCGGAAGTGCTGCGGCTGGACGAGGTTCCCGACCTCCAGCCCCGGGCCGGTCACCATCTTCTGCGGGTAAGCCGCTCGGGAGTGAACTACGCCGATGTCCACGTACGGGGAAACACCTACCTCGCCCCGGTGGAGCTGCCGTACGTCCCGGGCAACGAAGTGGTCGGCTCGACGGCGGACGGCCGGCGGTTCGTCGGCCTGACCAAGGGCGGCGGGTACGCCGAGCAGGCTCACCTTCACCGCCGCGTCGCTTGGTCGGTACCGGACGACATCACCGACGACCAAGCCGTCTGCCTCGCCCTCCAGGGCCAGTCCGCCTGGCACATCCTGTTCACCGCCGCGCAGGTCGCGCCGGGCGACCGCGTGGTGATCCCTGCCGCAGGTGGAGGGCTCGGCTCGCTCGCCGTTCAGCTCGCCAAAGCAGCGGGCGCTACGGTGATCGCCCTGGCCAGCACCGAGGAGAAGCGGCTCCTGGCCGCGAACCTGGGCGCCGACGCCACCATCGACTCGACCAGCGAGAACCTCGCCGCCGAGATTCTCGACGCGGCCGACGGCCCCGTGACCGTCGCCCTGGAGATGACCGGCGGCCCCGAGCTGGCGGCTGTCCTCAATGCGCTCGCACCACGCGGTCGTCTCGCCGTCTACGGCTTCGCCTCCGGCCGGCAAGCGGATCTCCCCCTGCGTCCCCTGATGGAGAAGTCCATCACCGTCTCCGGCTTCTGGCTCCCCAACCTCTACAGCGACCGGAACGCCCTCCCCGCCAGCATGGAGAAGCTGTTCACCGCGGTCCGGACCGGCTCTCTGCGCACTATCACCGGCGGCGTCTTCCCCCTGGCGGAAGCGGCCACCGCCCACTCCACGCTCGCCGCCCGTACCCACACCGGAAAGCTCTCGTTGAGCACGGCGAACTGACGGTGCTGCCTCGCCCGACCCCGAGGAGCCGCAATGCACAGCAACGCCGCCGGACCACGCCCCGGTGGAACCGGCCACGCCGAACGCGTCTTCCGGGTGCAACGGGCCTTCACCGACCTCGGCGGGAGCGTGCACGGTCCCGGAGAACTCGCGGAGAAGTCCGGACTGGACGACTCCACGGTCTTCCGCATCCTCCAGTCCGGCGTCTACCAAGGCGTCTTCGAACGGGTCGGGCGAGGCAGGTACCGCCTCGGCACCGGCACCGCACACCTTTCCCTCCACGCCCTGGCCCACGCGCCCGGCGACGCGGCGCACACCGCGCTGGAGGAACTGCGCGAAGCCACCGGGGGCGGCCTCGTCCTGCTCTACATGCTCGCCCCGTTCAGCGGAGCACACCGCCAGTGCATCGACATGGCGGTCGGCGACTCCGACCTCGCCGAACTCGGCCTGAGCACCCGCGAAGTCCTCACCGTCACCCGCTCCCTGCGTACCGGGGCCAGCGGGCGGACGATCCTGGCCTACCTCCCCGACGCCATCCAGGAACGCGTTCTGGCCGAACCCGTCCCGGACGGCGCCGGCCCCGGCGTCTACCGCGACAACGACGCACTCCTGCGCTCCCTCGCCGACATCCGCGACCAGGGCCACGCCACCGGCTACCAGGAGTGCATGCCCGGCTGGAACAGCTGCGCCGCCCCCGTCCTCTGGCACGACTCCATCGTCGGCTCCACGCTCCTCCTCAAGCCCGCCGACGTCATGCCGGAACCACCCCTCGCGGTCATCGAAGCCACCAAGACCACGGCGGCCAAGCTCAGCAGCTACTCGTCTGCTCCCTTTCCCACGCCCTGAGCTGCGCTCGTTCGCTACCGGCTGGCCGCCGCCGGCCCATGTCTCGGGTTGCCGGGGCGGGCTGGCGCGGCCCCGCCGAGCGGGGCCACGGATATGTCCCTGTGCGACGATGCGGAAGATGGACAGGCAAGGCAACACCGACGCCGCCGGCCCGATAGGTGCTGCTGTGCGGCGCATCAGGGCCAGCAGGCAGGTGACGGTTGACGAGTTGGCGCTGCGCGCCGACCTCGGTGTGGCCGCCGTGCGTGATCTCGAAGGCGGGCGCGGCTGGATTGCGTCGTACGGCTCGTTGGTCCAGCTCGCGGAAGCCCTGGGGGTGAGCCCTGTGGAGCTGTCCGGCCGACCGGTCACTCCCGGCGGACAGGCGGAGGCTGACCTGCTGGGCACGGCCTTCTTTGTCCGCCGTCTCCTGGCGGAGGCGCCCGCCCAGCCCGTTGAGGATCACGAGCGTGCCGTGGACCGGCTTCTCCAAGCCGATCTGGACGGCGACGAATCGGTGCTCTCCACCGAGTTGTTGGCCTGCATGAGCGCCGGTTGCTCGGAACCAGCTATGTACGCGGCGGGCGCCGGGCTGCTGCGGCGGTTGGGATACGTGGATCTCGCCTGGCTGATGCTGCACCGTGCACGCGCGCCGGAACACCGTGCCGTCCTCGCCGAGGAGGCGCGCCTGCTGCTGGAACTCGGCCAGCCGGAGGCCGCCCTCGCCCGGGCCGGGCGAGCGACGTTCACCGAGTCGCTGATCCTCCAGGCGACCGCACATGCCTTCTTGCGGAACGGGTCGGCGGCGTGCGCCGCTCTGCGTGCCGCCGGACAGCGCGCCGAGTCACCGGAGGCGGCCGGCCGGGTCCGGGCCGCTCGGGCGTCGGTGGCGCTGGAGCTGGGGCTGCCCGACGAAGCGCTCGACCACTTCGGGCGTGCCGCGGACGGACGTCTGCCGCGCACCGAGCGCTACGACCTGCTGGTCATCGCCGCACGCGCCCACGCCCTGGTGGACCGGCCTTCGGACGCCGCCGAACTCCTCGATCAGGCTCATGGCCATGCCCCGCTCCGGCTCGCCTTCGATCCGCTCGCCCGCGAGGCCCTGCACCACCTCCGGCGAACCGGGGCAGTCACCCGAACGCCTCGGTCCGATCGCGTACGCTGAGACATACATCACTTACCCAAGGCTGGTGCCGGCGATGGACGACGGACAAGCTCAGGCGATCGGTTCCCGGGTACGCATGGCCCGGCTGCGCCGTGGCCTCACGCTGAAGGAGACGGCCCAGGGGGCCGGGATCTCGGCCGGGTTTCTGTCCATGGTGGAGAACGGGAAACGCCTGCTGGACAGCTCACGCCACATCGCCGCGCTGGCCGAGGTCCTGCAGACAACGCCCACGGAACTGGCCGGCCGTCACCTGCCGCCGGCCGACCGCATGTCCGCCGACGCGCACGCCGCGGTCCCGGCGCTCCGGCTGGCCCTGATGGGCGCGGGTATCTGGGCGCGGCCTCCCGGACCGCCCCCGCCGGAACCGGTGCTGGCCGAGCGCGTGGCGGAGGCCAACCGGCGCTATCACGCGGCTGCGTACGGCGAACTCACCACTTCTCTTCCCGATCTCCTGGCCGATCTCCACGCGGCCACCGACGCGGCGAGCGGTTCCCGGCGCCGACGGCTGCTTCGCCTGCTGATCGCCGCCTACAGCCCGGCCACGGTCATGCTGCTCAAGTACCTGGGCTACTCCGACCTGGCGTTCATCGCGGTCACCCGGGCCACCGACTTGACCGCCGAGCTGGACGATCCGGCGTACACAGCCCTGTCGGGTTTCTTCACCGCCCATGTACTGCTGGCCGCAGGCTCTCCCGCCCAGGCGCTCCGGCACGCCACCGATGCCGCCGACACCCTGGCCACGCGTCTCACCACCCCAGCGGCCCACGCCCTTCTCGGCGAACTGCACCTGATCCGCGCCACGGCGACCACCCTGGACCGCACCCGTTCCGGGAAGAGCCGGGTCGTCGAGGTCACGGATCACCTGGCGGAGGCGACGACCCTCGCCGACCGGACCGGTGAATCACGCGCCTGGCATCTCAACTTCGGCCCGGCGAACGTCGGTATCCACCACGTCAGCCTCAACACCGACCTCCAGCAGTACGGGCAGGCCATCAGCGCCGGAACCGGCCCCCACGCCGACCTGTCCGCGCTCCCCCCCGGACGGCGGGCGGCCTTCCACACCGACCTGGGCCGCGCGCTCGCCCACACCCGGGCCAACGAGGCCCGCGCCGTCGCCGCGCTGTTGACCGCCGAACGCCTCGCCCCCCAGCGTGTGCGTGGCAACCACCTGGTCGCGGAGACCCTTCGGCGCCTCGCCCGCCGCCGGCTCCCCCATCGCACCCGCCGCGACGTACAGGGGCTGGCCCACCGCATCGGCATCACCCCCTGACGCCTCGCTTCTCCCCGGGTTCACCACGGTGAACTTTCCGGCGCCGCGCGTTCCTACCGTCAGTGGCGGCAACCCGGGACACCGTTCCGGCCGGACCGAGGGATCGCTATGTCAGGCGAGGTGCCATGACAACGACGTCCGCACGAGCCACGTACGACGAGCATGTCTACGGGCAGTCCTTGATCGTCAACGCCGTGGAGATCGAACACTGGCGTCGTACGGCGGCTGACTTACTCCGCCACTGGGGTGCCCCCGACGAGACAGTGGAACTGGTACGGCTCGGCGTCTCGGAACTGCTCTCCAACGTTGCCCGGCACGTGGACCACCCCCGTTGCTATCTGCGGATCACCCGTATCGGTACGACGGTGACGGTGCAGGTATTCGACCGTTCCAGGCGGCTCCCGCGTGTCGTCACGGAACCCGACTGGCAGGCCGAGTCCGGACGCGGGCTCTGGATGCTGCGCGAGATGGCCACCGGATTCGGGAGCGAACTCACCGAGCGCTGCGCGGGCAAGATCGTGTGGTTCAGCTGTGACCTCGCCTGACGGCCGCGTGCGCCCTTCCCCTTCTTCCTTTCCTCTGCACGGAGGTCCTGTGTTCGCGGAACACCGACCCATCCTTCAACAGGACAGAACCAGCCGGTCCCACTTGCTCCTGGAACGCCGTGTCGACACCCTGATGCGGGCGCTGGACAGCGACTACCGCGACGCGGCGTTCACTCCGGGCGGGGTGAGCTGGCTGGACGTCCACCACCTGCCGGCCCGGAGGCTGCTGACGCAGGTCGTGCGCCGGGTGCTCTCCACCAGGCGCGAGGACGAGACGCTACCCGTGACGTCCAGCGACCGGACTGTGGCGCGGCGAAGCCCACGATTCATTGCCTCCCTCCCCGACGTCGCCGAAATGGGTTCCGGGGTCTTCCCGGCGACGCCGGCGGCGCGAGCGGCCGGCGCCGACCGTGGCACACCGTCGCGCCCGTGCCACCGAGCGCTCATCGTGGCCGTCTCCTGGCGCAGAGGTCACGTCGAAACCCTGCTGCCGGTGCTGGACGAGCTGGCGCGACGGGGGATCACGAGCGCCGTGATCGATCTGGCCGGCGACACGCTGCACGGATTCCCTCAGCCGTCGCACCCCGCCATCGCGGTCATCCGGCCTCCCTCTCTGGTCCCGAACGGCGGTCTCCCGGTGGGTGCCCTCCACACGCTCCGCGCCGAACGCTCGGTCCGGGTGGGCTCCCACGACGTACCCGTCGCGCGGGTGGCCCAGCTGGTCGCCCGTACCGTGTCACGCTCCGCCGGGATCACCATGCCGTCCTGGGCGACCGCCGTCGCCATGGAACGGTGGCTGGACAACCTTTTCGGCTCCGTACGGCCCAGGGCACTCCTGTGCGCCGACGACACCCATCCGCCCGGGCTGCTCGCCGCCCGGTGCGCGGAACGCGCCGGCCTGGAGACCATCTACGTGCAGCCGGGCGCGCGCTTCGAGGGCGAAGTCGCCTGGCGGGCCCAGAACTGCCGGCACGTCGCGGTGATGGGATCCCGCGACCTCGAACAGTGCGGCAGTTGGCAGCGCCGCCACCGGGAGACGCGGCAGTACGTCCTGGGGCAGCCCCGCTTCGACCGGCTGGCCGACACCGACAGGAAGGCCCAGCGCGACTACCTGAACGCGCTGTTCACGGTGCAGGCCGGCGACGTTCCCCAGCGCGTGCTCGTCTGGGGCTGCCAGCCGCATCCCGAGGGCAAGCTGCGAACGCACTTCCGCACGCTGCTGGACGGAGTGCTCCAGGCCGGGCCCGGCTGGGGCCTGGTGATCGCTCCGCACCCGGCGCAGCGGCTCACCTCCCTGCGGCCGCTGCTCAGCCTCCCCGGTGGTGGACGTGTGGTGCTGGCCGGTCCCCATGTGGGTGCCCGTGGATGTCTGGCCGGCGCCGACGCGTTCGTCACCGGCCACTCCGACGCGGCGATCGAGGCGCTGCTGTTGAACGTCCCCGTGCTCGAACTCGTGCCACCCGGCGACCCCACCCTCGCGCTGGCCCGCCATGGAGCGGCCCAGCGCTGCTCCGGAGGCGACGGCATCGCGGCGGCACTGCGCCACATCGAACGTATGCCAGTCACGTCCAGGGTGCCGAGCGGCGTCAAGGAACAGATCTGCCACTGGACCGGGCACAGCACGGACGCGGTGGCCGATCTCGTGGTCCGCGTCATCACCCCGGAGAAGGAGTCACCGTGTTCGTGAACGTTGAACTGCACCTGGCCGTGGAGCATGTGCGCGCCCACGATGTGCTCTCGGTGGCGGGGCATCCGGAGAAGGTGATGTACGTGACCGTGCTGCACAACGGCCGACGGCTGCACACCGTGAGCGGGAACCATCTGACGCTGAGCAAGGGCCGGATGATGACCGTGCTGCGCAGGATGCCGGTGGAGGGGGACGCGCTGGGCACAACCTCCGACGACCAGGCCGTACCACCCTTGCCCGAAAGGTCCTGACCGTGCGCGCCAACTCCCCCTGCCACCTCTATGTGGAGACCGATCTGGTCGCCGGCTGGACCGAGAAGGGGAGGTGTCTGATGTGCGACCGGAACGGAGTCGACGTGCTCTGGCTCGGCCCCGTCATCAACCTCGGACGTGCCAAGCCCTTCCACGCCTGCGTCCGCTGCACCGAACGCCTGACGCTCTGGGTCCGTGACATCGAACCCCCGCGCGGACCCACCCACCACGTCCGCGGAGTCCTCCGGTGGGGGACCGCCTGGTCGGCGCACCGGCCGCCGGACCCCACCTCGACCGCCATCACCGTGATCTGCCTCGCCGCGCTCGCGGCCACCCTGGGCAGCCTGGTCAGCGCTTGGTGGGCCTTGGGCTGACCATCAGGACCGCCTCGGCTCCGGGGAGTGACGGCCCCGGGGCCGGGGCTTCGCCGCCCGCCCCGCGGACGTTCGCCTCCGCCGCCTGGTCCCGGATCAGCGTCACCCCTCCGGTCGGCGCCCGGAGTCGGGTTGGTGGAGTACGGCTGTCGTCGCGGCGTGGGCCAGCATCGACTGGGCCCGGGCGGGGAGACCGAGCCGGTTCCAGTGGAAGATGACGTGGTAGGCGAGGACCGCGCGTATCCCCCTCGTCAGCGTCCCCGTGTGTGCGGCTTGCCCGAGGGCTTCCCCCGTGCGGCGGAAGTGCTCCGCCCAGCTGGAGGCAGACCTTCCGGGGCCGTCGTCGCCCCAGATGCCGCCGGTCGCCGCCGTGTCCGCGCGCAACAGGTGCCGGATCGATGCGGCCGTCGGCGCGACGGCGTCGGGACCGTCCGAAGGGGCGAGCGGTCGTTCGGCAGCGACCCGGTGCCAGACGTCTCCCATCTCGTACCACTCCAGCCGGGCGGCGCGCAGCAGGGTGGAACACAGAAGGACGGAGAGTTCCGGACGGCCGAGCGGGCTGCTCCGGCGGTCCGTGGTGAGGAGCGCCCGGCTGTCGGCGTGGAACAGGGCGTGGGCCAGCTCCATCGCTGCCGGGCCGCCGAAGGCGGCGGTCTCGGGTTCGTAGATGACCTCGTGGTGGCCGGCCACGTGGCCCTCCGCTCGCAGGGACTCCAGTGCGTCGCGCAGTTCGTCCGCGATGGTGGTTGCCCTGATGCGCCAGCAGGGCTGTTTCCGGATGAACCACCATGAGGCGGCCGTCCCTTCGAGTACGGGCGCCAGGCGCCGGGCAACCGTGGTCTCCGCATCGGCCCAGACGGTGAAGCGGACATTGAGCTGGCGCCAAGTCAGGTGATCAGCAGGCATGCGTCCCATCCCGAGAGCGGTGCGCGGTTGGTGGTGGCGGTCAGCAGGGCGAGAGCGGTTCCGGCGCCGCCGGTCAGAAAGCCCTGGTCCGGCCCGCGACGGCGGGATGGGTCGCGGAGTCGGTCGGCGATGCGCGGAAGGCTCGCGCTGAGGGCCGGGGTGGTGGCGTCGGCGGCGGCCCGCCATGCGGCCTGGTACAGGCCGGCCCAGCCGTGGCAGAGCCCGGTGTCGGCGATCCGGTCCAGCTGGTGGTCGTCGGCGAGGCACCGGGCGAGCGCGTTCTCGTACCCGCGTTGTCGGTCCGGTTCGCGGAGGGCCCGGGCGGCGAGTTGCCCGGCCCGGGCGATCCCGGGCGTTCCGTAGCACCAACTGGGGCGGGCCGGGCCGCGTTGAGCGGGTCTGCCGCTGCGGAGCTGCTCCAGGGTGAGGTGCTCCGGCCACCACGGCCCCTCCTCCGCCTCCTGCCGCCAGCTGTCCAGCCAGTCGAGGATCGCGCCGATGGCCTCGCGCTGACCTGGAACCCGCGCGCCCGCCGACCAGGCCAGGGCCATCAGGGCCAGCGGGCCGCAGACGCCGTGCGCCGCGCCGAGGTTGGCGTGGCCTTCGGCGTAGCGGCCCGCCGTCCGGGAGCGAGGATCGTGGCCCACCCACCAGCCGGGCACCGCGAGTCCGGCGACACGGAGCGGGCGGGTGAGGGCGACCAGGTAGCGCAGCACCGCTTCCAGCGCGCTGCCGCCCGGATTCCGCAGCAGCAGGAGCGCGCCGATCCCGGTCAGCCCGGTGAAGATGTCGTACTCCCGGAACGTGGGCGGCTCGCCCCGCTCGATCCGGGCCATCGCCGCGGCGGCTCGCCGGTGGGCGAGACGTACCAGGTGAGGGTCCAGGGTGTTCAACGCCGGCGGGTAGCGGCCGGCGGCGTGCAGGACGAACGTGACAGCCGGGAGACCGTAGAACAGTCCGGCCGCGTCGTCGGCGACGATGTCGGCCGTCGTCGCCCGGCGGACCCGGTCGTGGACCGTACGCCAGTCGTCCAGGCCGCGGTGCGCGCGCTCCACGTACAGCAGAGCCGTTCCGGCGGCACCACTCACCAGTGAGGGGGGTGCTGGAGAAGGGTCCGTCATGCGGGCTCTCCGGTGGCGAGCAGCCGCTGGGCACTGGCCCGGACGAGGTGGCATACCGTGCGGTGTACGGCGCGCTCGGGGCCGAGGGCCCGGACGGTGTGTGCGCGGATCAGGGCCGGCAGACGGCTGGAGGCGTCCTCGCACGCGGTGAGTGCCGCACCGCGCGCCGCCCAGGCGCCTTCGATCTCGGCGCTCCCGGAGAACGATCCGGCTCCCCCGCTGAGCACGCGGACCTCGTCATGGAACGTGCGGTCCACCGGGACGGGATCGTGCGGAAGGGCTTCGAGGAGCCGCGCGGGGCCGACGACCCCGTAGCTCCGGAGCAGGCCGGCCGCCGCGATCGCCTCGCGCCGGAACTCGCCGCGCGCCGCGAGACGCAGCTGGGCGAGAGCGGCGGCGGAATCGGTGGCGAACACCTTGGTCAGGCCGGTCGGCTCGTCCGGTGGTGCCTCGCTCGTGACCAGGACCCTGCCCACGAGGTTCTTCGCCCGCAGGAGTCCGGCCCAGTCGTTCACCAGACCGGCGGTGCGCGCGTACTCCTCCTCTTCTCGTAACGGCAGGGTGAGGAGCAGCAGGCTGTCGGCGTCCGGGCGCGGTGCGGCGCGCTGTCGGGTGAACCACCATGGGCTGGGGTCGAGATCACGCAGCAGCTGGGGGAGCCAGTCCAGCAGGATCTCGTCGTAGCGATCCGGGTGCCCGTGGATCTGCGCGGCCAGGGCCGTGGTGCCGCCGGGGCGGCTGACCGTGCCGACTCGGGGCGTCGGCCGTGGCGCGGCGAGCCGGAGCGGGATCAGCAGTTCGTGCGGGCGGCCGAGCCACCCCGTCGCGTCCTCCGCCGGTGCCTCCCGCAGGTGCAGTCGCCGGGCGGCGTTGAGTCGGCGGCGCAGGAACAGCCGGTGTACGGGGTGGGTCAGGTCGAGCCGCAGGCGCTGGTCGTGGTCCGCGAGAACCACCCGCTCGGGGACGCGGAGTCGCGCCCGCCAAGCGGTGAGTGCGCTGCTCCAGCGCTCCACCGGTGTGGCCGCCGGGGGCAGGTCGTCGGCGTCCAACAGCCAGCGGGCCTCGGCGAGCGTCGTGCGGCGGTAACGGACGCGCGGCAGGTAGGGCAGCCGGGCGGCGGCGCCGAAGTCGAAGGACCGGTAGACGGCGCTGCGGGCGTTGGTGATCTCGGCCAGGAAGCGGGCGAGCGGCGGCGTGCGGTGGGTGGGTTCCAGGGCGTGCGGCACGCGGGGTTCGATGAGGCGGCCGGAGGACATCCGGATCAGCTGGAAGTTCGTCCGGTCGGCGGTGACCCCGATGTCCGTCAGCTCGATCACCCCTGTGCCGGGCGGGTGGTGTTCGCCCAGCGGGATCACGTGCGGCAGCAGGCGGCCGGTGCGGGTGATGTTCCCGCTCCGGATGCTCCGTGGGGGGAACGACAGCTGGGCCGCGATGGAGTCGGCGCGCGAGCCTGCGAAGGTCTCCCCGATCGCCGCGCGGTCCTCCGCCGCCAACAGATGGGCGAACCGGCCGGCCATGCTGCTCCCGGGCCGCGGCGTTCCGGTGACGGTGAGCCGGAAGTCACCCCGGGCCAGAACGTCGGTCGACGGCGCATGCACGGCAACGGCGATCTCGATCCGGTCGGGGACAGCGTGAGCGGGTTCTCCGGCGAGCTGGTCGATGACCCGGTCGGTGAGGACGATCTCGTCGCGGCCCTCCAGGTGTGCGCGCTGGAGCAGGGCGAGGAGGTGTTCGTCGCGTGCCGTCAGCTGCCCGGCGGGGCGTTTCCACGGGCTTCCCGGATATCCGGCGGGAAGGCCGAGACCGCTGTCGGCCACCAGCTCCAGGAGCGGAACGACGGTGCCACTGCCGTACCGCGCCCGGAACCGACCGTGGTAGTCGCGCCAGGCCGGACTTCCGAACGGATGGGGTGAGAGACGGACCAGCGCCTCGGCAGCACCTTCGGCCTCCTGGGCGACGGCTTCCGGGATACGCACCCGGCAGTCGACGGCCGTGTCGATGGCGAGGGGAACGGCCGGTGCGGAGCACAGCGCGGCCATATCGCCGAGGACCGCTCGTGGTGGCTCCGTTGCCAGCCTGCGGTGGATTCCGCGCAGGTCCGCCGCTTCTTCGGGGGCGGCCTGTTCCAGCTCTGTGCACAGATGGTCCAGGGGGTCGGTCACGGTCATCGGTGCCCGCAGGGAGGTGACCAGCACGCCGCAGTCGACGAGTCCGTGCAGCAGGGCGTCCACACGGTCAGGTGCCGTGCCCGGGCGCTGCTCGCTGAGCAGATCGTGCAGCCGCCGGTACGGGATCGGCCGACGGGCGGCGGCCACCGCCAGGGCGACAGCTCCACCGCGGCGTACGGATATCTCCTCCGACGCTTCCCGGGCGGCCACCACGTAGCGGTCGCCCCGGACCTGCAGTTCAGGGACGGCCTGGAGGGAAACGCCTTCGAGGACGTCGGGCCGCCGTTCGAAGCGGTCCGTGACGGTCGAGAGCCACTGGGCGTCCGGCCTCACGGTCAGCCGGTCGTGCTCGCCCCAGCGCACCTCCGGCGGACCGCCACCCACGCGCACGGCGGTCACCCCGGCGAACAGGCCGAACGGGGTGGGCCGCTGCTGCCAGCGCAGCAGGTAGCCGACGACGGCCAGCACCGTGCGGCGTACGTCCCGGGCGGAGCGAGTCGGGCCGTTCACGATCTTGTCGACCTGAGCGTGCAGGTCGGGGCTGGTGAGGGCGATGGCCTCCGGCAGAGCTGTCGTGCGCCAGATTCCGGCGAGCCAGGCCGCGCCGTCCTCGGCCGCCCGCTCGCCGGTCAGGTCCAGGTCGCGGGGCACTCCGGGTGTTCCCGGGTCGGTGGAGACCCGCAGCAGAGCGCCGTCCCGCCATCGGTAGCGGTTGTCGGATGGAGCTGTCACCGCGGGCCTCCTCCGGCCTTCGGGCGTTCGGTCAGGCGGGTTCCTCCACGAAGGAGTCACAGGCGCTGGCGCCGTTCTCGCAGGTGGCGCCGCAGCCGTCGTCGGTGGGGCAGTTGTTGTGCAGCGGGCTGCGCCGGGCGGCCAGGACGACGCGCACGTCCAGCGTGAAGTCGTCGTCCTCGTCGATCGGCGGGAGCAGGTCGGTCGTCGGGCTGTTCTGCATGGCACACCTTCCTTGTGGTCGAGGTGGTGCGTGCCCGGCCGCCGCCCCGGTCAGGGGCGGGGCCAGGAGATCGTGACGCGGCTGTGGATCTTGTCGACGGTGCGGTGCGGCGCGCCGGCGTGCTCGGGAACGGGTGTCCCGGCCGGGTGAACGGTGAACCGCGGGCCGGGGCCGCCGCGCTGGTCCCGGTCCCAGTCCCGCAGGTGCCGGACCACCGCCTCGGCGAGGAGGTCGGCGCCGGGCCCGAAGGCGTGGACGCCGTACTCGAATGCCTGCTCGTCCGGTGTCAGCCTGGGGGTGATGTAGGCGAAGTCGGGCCCCTGAACGGTCGCCATCGAGAACCGCTTGTTCCTCGGTGCCACCGGGCCGGTGTCCCGGTCGGGGTCGACGGACAGGGTGCAGAAGCCGTCCAGCGCGGTGGCGAGGTACAGCTGAAAGGTGTTCTCGGCCGTGCCGCGCGGGATGGTCACACCGGACCAGGCCTCGGCGCGTGGCGTGCGGAGGGCGTTGTCGAGCAGTTCGGGCTGGTCCGGGAGCCCTTCGTCGAACCGCAGCCGGACAGCGGCGTCGGTGCCGTCCACGATCAGCAGCTGGTCCTGGTGCTCGCCGGCTCCCCGCATCGAGACGAACCCGCACACCCGGGTGGACGTGCTCTCCAGGTGGCCGCCCGTGCGGTCGAAGGCGATGCTCCGGGTCAGCCCCTGCACGCGCAGCGGCACCACCAGGCGCCCGGTGGGCGTGAGCTGTTCGATCCACGCGGGCGGGATGTCCCAGGCCCCGACGGTCACCAGAATGCGGTCGTACGGGGCGTGCTGCGACACGCCTCGCTCTGCGTCGGCGAGGACCACACGGACCCGCCCGTACCCGTTTTCGGCGAGCAGTTTCTCCGCCCGCCGCGTGACATCGGGGTCGATGTCGACCGTGGTGACCTCGCCGCTTGCCCCGACCAGTTCGGCGAGGTAGGCGGCGTTCAGGCCGCCGGAGCCCACTTCGAGCACCCGCATTCCTTCTTCGACGCCGGCCTGCTCCAGCATCATCGCCTGGATCTGCGGCGCGGACACCGAGCTGACCGCGATCCCGTCCTCGTCCCGCTTCGTCACCACGGCGTTGTACGGGTGGTACGCCTCGGACAGCGGCGCCTCCGGGGCGAACCGATGCCGTGGCACGGCCCGCATCACGGCGGCCACCCGCTCCGAGGTGAGCCAGCCCTGTCCGACCAGTTCGTCGATGGCGGAGGCGCGCAGCTCGGTGCCGCTGTCGTGGGCGAGGGAGTCGGTCATCCAGGTGTTCTCCTGCTTCGTGCTGGTGGGGCGGGACCGGCCCGGTCAGCATGCCGGTGACCAGGCACCGTTTCCAATGACCCAGCACCGCCGCAGCCCTGAACCGGCACTGAACTTCCGCCCGCCGGCAGCCGGTACGGGGATGCCGGGGTGGCAGACTGGCCGCATGGCGGAACTCGACGGCAAGCCGGTTTCACCCGAGCAGTTGCAGACCCTCGCCCTCGTCAACCTCGGCCACTTCACGTCCATGCGCGTGGACGACGGCGCGGTACGCGGGTTGACGCTCCACCTGCGGCGGCTGGTGCGCGACTGCCGCACCGTCTTCGACGCCGACCTGGACGCCACGCGGGTCCGGGACCTCGTCCGCCAGGCGCTGCCCGCCCAGGGCTCCGCCGGTTCGTGCACCGTGCGGGTCACCGTCTTCGATCCGGCCCTGAACCTCGGCCACACCGGCGGCGACGCCACCCCGCACATCCTGATCACGGTCCGGCCGGCCACCACCTCCCCTCCCCCGCCGCTGACGGTGCAGACCCGCCCGTTCCAGCGGGAGATGGCGACCGTCAAGCACACCGGCCTGTTCGCCTCACTCCACCACCGCCGCCGGGCCCAGCGGGCGGGCTTCGACGACGCGCTGTTCACCCACCCGGACACCGGGCTGGTGAGCGAAGGCGTCACCTGGAACGCCGGGTTCATCGACGCGGACGGCAACGTCCTGTGGCCGGACGCCGACGTCCTGCCCGGCGTCACCCTCCACCTGCTCCGCGAGTCCGGGCACGGCACCGTACGACCCCTCCACCGCGACCAGCTCCCCACCCTCCACGCCGCGTTCGCGACCAACACCAGCATCGGTGTTCGCCCCATCGCCGCCATCGACGACATCCCCCTGCGCACCGACCACCCCGCGCTCACCACTCTCCAGGAGACCTACGCGAAGATCGAGGCGGAGCCCGTCTGAGCCCCCGGCGGGGGTGCGGGAAGGAGACACGGTGGTCACCGTCACAACCTGGACCGGACGGGAGATCCGGGCGTTACGCCAGGCCAAGCGGATGAGCCTGGTCACCTTCGCCGAGCACATCGGCGTCAGCGAGCGGATGGTCTCCAAGTGGGAAGCGCGCGGCGCCTCGATCACCCCGCGCCCGGTCAACCAGTCCGCGTTCGACTCCTCGCTCTCCCTCTCCCCGCCGGACGTGCGCGACCGCTTCGCCGCTCTGCTCGCAGCGCTCCCCGCCGCGCACGGCGAGCGCGCCGACTCACCGGGCCCGGACCGCAACCACCACACCGGCACCGGCGCCCTGATGGCCCGCGTCCCGGAAGGGTTCTTCCTCTCCGGCCCGGGCGACGACCCGGTCTGGCTGGACGAGTTCTGGATCGACGTGTACCCGGTGACGAACGCCGCCTACTTCACCTTCACCACCGCGACGGGCCATCCCGCGCCCCGTCACTGGAACGGGCCCGAACCGCCCGCCGAACTCGCCGACCACCCCGTCGTCTGGGTCACCTGGGACGACGCCCGCACCTACGCCACCTGGACCGGCCGCACCCTGCCCACCGCCCCGCAGTGGGAGAAGGCGGCACGCGGCCCGGCGGGAGCCACGTACCCGTGGGGCAACACCGACAGCGTCGGGAAGTGCAACGTCCGCGAGTCCGCAATCGGGCAGACCACGCCCGTCCACCGCTTCCACTCCGGCACCAGCCCGTACGGCGTCTACGACCTGTGCGGCAACGTCTGGGAATGGCTCGCCAGCCCCACCGCCCCGGGCCGCTACGAACTCAAGGGCTCCGCGTTCACCAGCCCGTTCGCCCGAGCCGCCCCGTCAGCGTTCAACGACGCCGACCACACGATGCGCGACGACGACACGGGCTTCCGCTGCGCCACGGTCTCGCCCGACACCTTCGCGAATGCCGTTTCGGCGAAGGAGTACCCGCCACGTTCCGAGTGAAGAAGAACCCGTTGGGAGACCAGCCGCGGGGGCTGTCGGATGAACTGACGAAATCCCGACGCCCGGAACCTCAGGTCGAAGGCGTGTCCCTCGATGTGCCACAGCGGCTCCACCGAGCCGTCCTCGGTGCTCACCCGCCGCAGCTCGTCCACCATCAGCTCGGGAAGCGAGCCGGAGAAGTCGACATCACCGACTATGTCGGTCACGTCGTCGAACGCCAGGGTGGCCGGGGCGATCCAGAACGAGAACGTCCTCGCCGGCGGAACCGGGTGCACCCACCGGACGATGTAGTCGAGGTCGAACGACAGCCGAGGCATTCCCTGCTCGGCGGGCTGGACATACAGCCCATGGATGGTGACGTCGTGCCACGACATCGCCTCCAGGTCGGCGTCGCTCCAGGTCGCCTTCAACAGCCCGGAAGCCGGATGGCAGTGGCCACTCATCAGCTCGTGGCCGCCAGCACGGCGTCGTGCCACTGCGGCGGGACGAAGACAGCCGCTGTCCGTCCGTAACGGGTGATGGCGGCGTGAGCCCCCTGGTACTCGACAGCATCCAGGACGCGGGTCAGGTCCTCGCGACCGTCCCGTGAGGTCCACGACTGCGGTTCCGGCGCGGAGTGAGACCGGCGGGCTTCCTCGTACCACGCGGGCGGCACCAGAACCGCGCACACCCGGTCATTACGGGTGACCTCGCGATGAACGAGCCGGTGCTGAGCATCGGCGAGCGCCGACCCCCAGTGCAACCGCAGGTGCTCGCTCGGATCGCGACGGGAGTCGTGAGACATGCGGTCATTCTAGATTGCGCGCGTCTTGTAAGTTATGTAAGTGTCGTAGGTGCTCTGGCAGCAGAGCAGCCCCGGAACCGGCGGTGACGCGCCGAGTACAGGGCCTGACCCGCCTTCTCATCGAGCCGAGGAGAACGAGCTGTGGGACAACGTCACAACGCCACTTCGCCGGAAGCCGCCGCACGCATCGCCCGAGCCAGAGCCCAGGCAAACGTCATCACCTGCTTCATCGCCGCCATCGGAACCGCGGCCTCCCTGATCGGCATGTGGCGGTCACCCGGGCAGCCGTCCTCGCGGCCGGCGTGCCGGACGACCTGGTAAGCCCCCTCGCACTGACCGCGCTCGGGCTCCTCGAAGGGACGATCATCGTCTGTGGACTCCGCGCCCGCGCCAACGTGATGGAGACCGGCCGTGCCGGAGTCGACGGCATGGCGCTGTGGTTCGCCGTGAGCGCCTCGGCCACGGTATCCGCCGCCGAAGCCGCCCTGGCCGCACCGGCAGGCACCCCACCCGGGGAGCAACTGGTGGTCGTGCTGGTGCGGCTGATCGCCCCCATCACTGCCGGCTGGCTCTGGGAGCGCGGCCTCGCACCGGAACGCCGTGCGACACGGGAAGGGGCCAGCCCCGGCGTCCTCGCTACATACCTCACCCGCCTCCGCGCCACCCTGCTGTCCCTGGCCGGGAACACAGACGCCGAGGAGCTTCACCGCCGTCGCGCTGCCGCCCGCGCCGCTCGGTTCGCAGAACAGCTCACCGGGGCAGACGAACACCGACTCTCACCCCGTCAGCGATGGACGCTGCGCCGACTCCGCCATGCGATCCGAGCCTCCGGCGCCGCCCAAAATTCGGACCAGCGGCGCTACCTCCTCAACGACATCGCCACCACCCGCAACGCCTTCGAACTGACCCGCGTGCAACTTCCTTCTCCATGGACCTGCGGCCCGACGGTCCTCCGTGTCAACACCTTCTCTGGCCCCGCCACGCCTCTGGGAAAGACCGTCCAAACGCTGGGGAGTCAGTCAAATGAAATTGGCACAGCATTCTTTCCGAGCGGCAGGGAAGCCTTCACCGCTAGAGAACTGGTCATCACACGCCGCCTCTTCACTGAGAGCCTCGGAGCGACCGGTACCGAGCCCTCGGTAAACGCGGTAGCCAAAGCCATCAACCGCCGCTGGGAACGAGCAAAGCGGCTTCACGAGACCGTTCGAGCGGAGCGCACTGCCCAAGATTCGGCGCTTTGACGAACAAGAGTAGGAACAGGAGCCGCGAACTCGCAACCTCGGCTCCAGTCATGCTTTGCCAAGTCTCACCTGGTGGAGGAGATTCACCTGAGGGCCGCGATCGTCCACGAGCGCGAGTGAATCACCCGTCTGGCCGGACGCAGGTAAAGTTCCACCCAGTGCCACTGAGCCTCTGCACCACTGGTGGACCTTGGCAGTCAGCGCTCCACGGGACCATCCCGGCGCATAGTCGTCCAGATCCGCCGGCCTTTTAGCGGAATCGGCAGGACGTTAGTCACACTCGATTATGGATGCGGCACCCACCGCTACGCGGCTGAGGGATAGGCCGACGAGAATGAGGTTGAGCTGGCAGTGACCAAGACTCACGGATACTCGCAATCAATGGGCGGGCGCTATGAGGGGAAACCGCGAGCTCCAGTCGAGCCTCAGCGAGTATTTCAGGTGCACCATGGGGACCATTCCTGGTCGCCTGATCCATTCGACGCCCGAATCCTTCTGCCCCAAAAATACCCAGCAGAGTAAGCGAGAAGTAGGCGTAAGTTGATGCCTCATGGATGAGCTCGCGCGCCTCGTGAGAAATCTCTTCCATCCCTCCGCGCGGGCGGATATTTAGAACATGAAAGGCAAATTGTTCGAGCGCCATATATTGAGAACCGCGAGCGCACGAGCATTGACTACGAAGGTGGCCACCCAGGGTTCGAAATGCCACAAGAATCTCACTTGTGTCTGGATCCCAAGCCTGTTTACTGAGAAGCGTCCGGAACCCGGACAGGGTTTCAGATAGTTCTTCCATGATCAAATGATGGGATATATCAGTTAGCTCATCTGAGCCTGCACGATCTCGCATTTCCATGATTCTGCGACCATAGCGAATTAGATCTCGCGGAATTCCCCCCGAAAGGGCGTGGGCGAGAATAACGTAGGGTTCAGAGAGGCCAGGAGCCCGCTTGTCAAGGATTGATCTCGAATCGTCTAGAGTAGCGGGATCGACATACAGAACATCATCGAGAGAGCTATCAGTAACATCGCGGTGAGGCAGCCCCCTACGAACGAATGCAGCCCCAACATCTTCGGCAACAGAGATCAGATAATGCACATGGGGAACACCCAGAATTGCTTTAATTTCCCTGAGAAACGCAAGAGCCTGAGCATCTGATCCTAGCCGATCGACTTCATCGATAGCGATGACAACACGGCCGCCTTCACGATGAAACTTAGCAGCGATGACAGCCAACAAGTCCCGGAAGTCGGCCACAAGTTCGGGAAAATTTGGCGGGACGGTAGAAATGGAGGTCGCGTGATTGGCACCAATACTAAGGACGTGGGAGGCCCCGGCTGCTGACAGGGAAGCGGAGGAAGTTTGAGTTGTCTGCAGTCGGTAGAGGTGATTACGGCATCGAGTAACCAAAATTGGCTCAGCGGGCTTCGGCTTCCAATAACTGACCCTGACCATTCCGATTGCGACAAGGAGAAGAGTGATTCGCAATGGATTTTCCGGTGCAGAAAGCCATGTCTGGATCTCCGGGCTACGCAGGGCTCTCACTAAAAAGATGAGGCCAGTCAAACCCGCCAATGGCGCGAAAATACTGTCGGCAGTGAACTTTCGCCTCCCGAGAGTAAATTCACCTACCGTGAAGCGCAGGGCCGTAAACCCGAACCAAAACAGTGCACAAAAACCTAGCTTCACGAATGTATCAAAAGGGATTTCCTTTAAGTGATGAATATTCCATTCGTCAAGCGCAAAATGGGTGAGTACCCCTATAATCAAGAAGAAACCAAACGCAAGGGCAACAGCTGACCACATTTCGCGCACGAGTTTCCTCAGCCAAGTCGCTCTACGCGCCCTCCACCAGACAGCGGCCACAATAACAAGAGATACGCTCGCCCCTACAGCGTTACCTTGCCAGATATCACCAAAGGGCCCCCTGATCCATTCGGCGCCCTGATCAAGTTGGGCCGAGATTGCGGAAGTGTACTGCGTTGCGGCAGAGCGGATCGTAGAAGCCAGTCCAAGGACAAGAAGTCCGGCAGCAGGAATAGCAAATGCCAACCACTTAAGCAGGAAAATTGCCTTCGATTTAACCAGGCGCAGCGTGCGACGCACCTGCGAAACCCGGGCAAATGAAGGGGTATCATACCCCTCAGACCTTATATAATGTTCACACAACTGAACCGAAAGAGAAAGCAGAAAGTCGTGGGGGGCATAGGCGGCGGGGGCATGGGCCACCAATCCAAAATTAGACTGTTCGACGCACTTTTCTAACAGAGTTGACTTGCCGGCACCCCTCGGGCCGCAAACGGCAATCGTCCCTGCCTCAATCTGCGCTACCTTACGATTTAGCGATTTCATCGGCTTACTATCCACGATGTAATCGCGTCCTTGCGGAGACCTTAGGCCATCGAAATTATCTGGCAGAAGTAGAGAATCAGGATCGTCGCCCAGTAGCGACCGAGTCATGCTCCAAACAACGGGCTCGATCCCACACTGCAGTTTTCTTCCCAGAAGAACTGCTTCTGCGCCAAGGCGAATACGGGAGCCTAACCATAGAACTCCTGTGATACCTGCCCACAAGTATAGCCACGCAGTCAACCCGACCGGAAAACCAAGCATCCACATGGCCCATATTGCGATTGCCATCGCAATTACGAATAACAGAAACGTTAGCAGCCCGACCCATGCCGCCAACAATGCGAGCATGGATATGCAAAATAGCCCTACGGTCCACCACTTCCAGCGGCAGTATTCAACCGCTTCACGATGTATATCCAGCCGCCTCTCACATTTCTCTGACGCCCCGTCGAGATCATCACGAGAAACATTTGCCTGAGAGAAAGCGAAGATCTGGATGCGTCCTGACCGCATCTTACTGTGAACAGCGGCAGCCGTAGCCCCGGGGCGCTTCCCGATCAATCGACGGATCCTTGGCTCCCCGAGGCAGGCTTCCACACAGCGCCTGTAGATCACATCCAGGTCAGCCGCAAGAAAGTCGCGAGCTCCGGCATGCCAGACGCGGACGAACGGTGGCAACAGCAATTTGTGATCCTCTCCCCCATGGGTCAGGCTTAGGAGACTAATACCTACCGCTGACAGTGGGGGGGCACAACTACAAACTGGCTGAGAGACATGCACCCCTCTGCTGGCAGAGGCCACCAGGGCAGAAGTCCAATGACTGGCGTGGCAACAAGACCGTTTTTTGGACTGATCATCTGATCGTCGGTTGATGTGTGTAATTGATTGATTCCCAGTGGGCGCGGATCAAGCACCAGACCGGACTCCTGGGAGAGATGGGTGGTGGCGGGATCACCGGTAGGCGCTCGACGTGAGCACGTTCATGTACGACACCAACGTCAACACCCAGCTGGCCGCCTAGGATGCCGACGGCATGTGGGATCGGTCGAATCCATGATCATCCGCGCTCACCAGCACGCTGTGGGGCCCGCAAGCGGGTCCCTGCCAGCGCACTGGCCGATCGAGCCACGAACCGAAATCGACGCGGTGGCCAGCCGCTTGCAACCAGGAGACTTACGAGTGGCCTAGGCAGTTTCTTCTCCTAACGCTCTTCTCGAGGGCGGTTCGCTGGATGCGGCGGAGGTGGGCGGGGTCGAGTCCGGTGATCGCTTTGACCTCGGTGAAACGGTCAGCATCCGACCCGGTCGGACGGGTGCCATTGATGTGGGGCGGGAGGGCTTCAGCGATCGCTTCGTAGTAGGCGTCTCGGGCAGCGGCGACCTCGTCCATCAGGCGCTGAGCCTGACGGAGTTCCGAGAGTGCGGCGTCCGGGTCGGCCAGGCGGCGGGGTTGGCCGGCCTTGTGGCGGCGTGCCAGTTCGGTCTCGTGGAGGTTCCGTACGTTGCGCTCGGTCTGGCCGATCAGGCGGGCGATCGCCGGTCTGCGGCCCCGGCCGGGGATCGGCGGGTTCTTCTCGCCCCGTGCTTTGCGCTGTTCGCGGAGCGCCTTCTCCTCTTCGGTCAGCGGATCGGCGTGGGCGTCCGCCAGCAGGCTGTTCCGGCGGGCCTCGCGATCCGGGAGGAGGTTCTGGAGGCGGTCGAAGCGGCGCTTCGCCTTCCTGAGCGTGGCGAGGGGGTCTGCGACGGTCACCGGGTCATGCTGGACAAGCCGGGACGGCGTCGGCAACTCCCGTCGTACATCGGTGGGCGTGGTGGGCGTCATCGGTCCTCCAGAAGGGTGCTGAACGCGTCGGCAGCGGCCTGCCACTCCTGTTCGTCCACGTTGCAGGTCCGGCAGAGGCCGTTTCCTCCGGGGATGGTGCGGCGGCGCTGGCAGCCATCGCAGAAAGGCCAGTCCATGCAGGCGGCGCATCGGCCGTAGCCGGGGACGGGCGGGACCCCGCAGTCCTCACACTCGGGCAGCGGCGGCGTGCCGGCATGGTCGCCGAAGCGGGGTGGGACGTACGTCTCGTTGCCGGGCAGTGGGACCGGATCGTGCGATGGGCAGGCGCTCGGTGCGGCGGGGATGGCGTCGATGCGGCGGGCCAGGAACCCGGCCGGACTGTTCACCCGCGGTGGCAGTCCGCCGATCAGTGCCGTGCGAAGGTCCTCGGGCGACCAGCCGGTGGCCAGCAGGGCATCCAAGCGCGTGCCGAGCCTGCTGAGGGCCTGGCCGCCGATCCCGAGCCGGTGTTCACGGGCACCGATCCCGAGCAGCAATGACACCCCCGGGCTCGCCGGGGCGGCCTCCGGCGGCGCCGTTTCCTTCCGCTTCTCGGGAGCGGTCTCCTTCCGCGCTGTGCCCTGGTGGGAGGGAGGGGAGGGTTGGGTCTTCTGCGTGCTGGTCTTCTTGATCTTGGTCTTCTTAGGCTCCGGTTCGCCCGTCGCCGGTTCACCCGTTGCCGGGTTTTCCGTCAACGGTCCCGACCTGGGGTTTTGTGGGTTCTCGGGCCGTGCCGGGGAGTCGGTGATGCGGTAGACGGCGGTGCCCAGACGGCCCCGTTCGTCGCGTTCCTGGTGCCGCGCCAGGTACCCGTACCGTTCGAGTTCCTTCAGGCCGCTGGTGATGGCGTCTCGGCCTTCCGGACCGGTGCGGACCAGGGCTTCCACGGTGATGCCGAAGCCGTCGCGGTGCGAGGCGATCTCGGCGAACAGGCCGCGGGCTTTGCGGGTCAGTCTGCGGTCGCGGACGAGGTCGTTGGAGATCTGGACGAAGCGGTCTGCGGCCATGTAGCCGCGCTCGATGCGGCCGTAGCGGCTCACCGGGTCGCCGCCCCGGGGACGGTCGGGCGTCGAAGCCCGAAAAGGTACGGCATACTCGGTGACCTCCGTAGATTCGCGACGCAAGGCGGAGAACCTGGCGGTCCGGAGGGCCTAATCTCCGGACCGCCGTCTTCTTGGATTGACTATGGACTAGATTTCCGGAACTGCCGTCCATATCCTGCCGTCGCGCGAGGATCTGGGGCATCCATTCACACGTGTTGGTGAACACCCTCACTCATCCGAGGGACCTCAGCACGTGAGCACTACAGAACACCCCTTCTGGCACCATACGGTCCATAAACAACTGTTTATGAGCTGCCTTGGCTGCTCCTCCGGAAGGGACACCACTATGCGTCAGACCGACATGCTCAAGCTCTCCGAGGTCCTTCAGGTCCTCCGCATGAGCCGCGCCGGCTTCTACCGGATGCGCTCCCGGGGTCAGGCTCCTCGGATGCACAAGCTGCCCAACGGGCACCTCCGCGTCCGGCGGGCCGACCTGGACGCCTGGCTGGACAAGCTCACCGAGAACGCCGCCTGACCACCCGCCAACAACGCCTTCGGCGCCCGGCGTGGCCGGGCGCCGCGCCATGAGAGGAGAGCCCCGTTGGGGCACACCTTCAAGGTCAAGATCTGGTCGATCCGGGAACGGAAGCGGGCTCGGAAGACGTCGTTCGAACTGCGCTGGCTGGTGGGCAATGAGGAGCAGTCGGAGACCTTCGATACCTTCACCCTCGCGGACAACCGCCGCTCGGAACTCAAGGTCGCCGTCCAGCGCGGTGAAGCCTTCGACGAGGCCACTGGGCTGCCTGTTTCCGAGTTGCGGCGCCGCAACGATGTCGCCTGGTACCAGCACGCCCGCGAGTACATCGACATGAAGTGGACAGACTCCCCCGCATCCACCCGCCGGACCCTCGCCGAAGCCATGGCCACCGTCACCCCCGCCCTGGTCACCGACACCCGGGGCATGGCCGACAACCGAACCGTCCGCACCGCCCTCTACAGCTGGGCCTTCAACCGGCACCGCTGGGACGAGGAGCCGCCCGAAGAACTCCAGGCCGTGCTCGACTGGTTCGAGCGCAAGTCCGTTCCCATCTCCGCGCTGACCGATCCGATGGTCACCCGCAAGGCGCTGGACAGCCTCAAGCGGAAGCTGGACGGCACCACCGCCGCCTCGATCAGCATCCGGCGCAAGCGCGCCATCTTCCACAACGCACTTGAGTACGCCATTGAGGCCGGACGGCTCCCGGAAAACCCCATCCACAAGGTCAAGTGGTCACTTCCCGACCCCGTGGACGAGGTCATCGACCCCGCCACCGTCCCCAATCCCCAACTCACGCGCAAGCTCCTCAACGCCGTTCGGCTCCAGGGAGCCAGAGGAAGGCGGCTCCACGCGTTCTTCGGGTGTCTGTACTACGGGACCGCCCGGCCCGCCGAAGGCGTCGGTCTCGATCGCACGGGATGCCGCAGCCTGCCCAAGCGCGGCTGGGGGCTCCTGGCCTACCAGCGCACCCGGCCCCGGGTCGGCACCGCGTGGACCAACAGCGGACAGGCCCACGACGACCGCGGACTGAAGAAGCGTCCCCGCAAGGCCGTCCGGCTCGTGCCCATCCCACCGGAACTCGTCGCCATGCTCCGCTGGCACATCGAGGCATACGGATTCGCGCCGGACGGGCGGCTGTTCCGCACCAATCGGGGCGGCCTGCTCCAGGACACCGGGTACGGCGAGGTATGGGAGCGGGCACGCAAGGCCGTGCTCCCGGCCCACCTGCTCGCCACCGACCTCGCCAAGGACCCCAGCAGCCTGCGGCCCGCCGGACTTTCCGGACAGCTCAGTGCGGGCGTCGCGCCGCAGACCGTCGCCCAGCGTGCCGGACACGGCGTGGACGTCCTGCTCCGGGTCTACGCCCGCTTCGTCCACGACAGTGACGAGGACGCCAACCGCCGCATCAGCGAGTGGCTTCGGCAGTGGGGATAACCGCTGGCGGGGACCTCAAACGGGCCCAGAAATACCCCACACGCAGCAGACAGCACGTGGATTCCAGCGGGACAAATTGGGACATATGGCCCATTTGGCCGATCCCGTCTGAGTGCTCCAACAAGTAAGCCCCCGACCGCGTTTCCGCTGGTCGGGGGCTACTTTCCCAGTGTGGCGGCGCCAGGATTCGAACCTGGGAAGGCTGAGCCGGCAGATTTACAGTCTGCTCCCTTTGGCCGCTCGGGCACACCGCCTGGGGTTGTCGCGCGCTGGCGACGTCGTAAACGATACCTGATGGGTGGGGGTGGTCCGCCACTCGGTTGTTCGGAGGGGCGGGCGGTGGAGGGTGACTAGGCTGAGCGGGTCCAGCCCAGACGATCTAGCCATCAGGAGCCAGTGAGACCATGGCCGACTCCAGTTTCGACATCGTTTCGAAGGTCGACCGGCAGGAGGTCGACAACGCCCTCAACCAGGCCGCCAAGGAGGTGTCCCAGCGCTACGACTTCAAGGGCGTGGGCGCCTCCATCGCCTGGTCGGGGGAGAAGATCGAGATCCGCGCGAACGCCGAGGAGCGGGCGAGCGCCGTGCTCGACATCTTCCAGTCCAAGCTCGTCAAGCGCGGCATCTCGCTCAAGGCGCTGGACTCCGGCGAGCCGCAGCCCTCCGGCAAGGAGTACAAGATCTTCTCCACCATCAAGGAGGGGATCAGCACCGAGGACGCCAAGAAGGTCGCCAAGCTGATCCGCGACGAGGGCCCCAAGGGGGTCAAGGCGCAGGTGCAGGGCGAGGAGCTGCGGGTCTCCTCCAAGAGCCGGGACGCCCTCCAGGAGGTGCAGCGGCTCGTGAAGGAGAAGGACTTCGACTTCGCGGTCCAGTTCGTCAACTACCGGTGACGCGCCCGCGTACGCCCGCCCCCGCTACTGCCAGCGGTAGTGGGGGTAGGCGTACGGGGCGTCGGTGCGGACGACCTCCTTGCCCAGCGGCATGAGCGAGACCGGCACCATCTTGAAGTGCGCGATGCCGAACGGGATGCCGATGATGGTCAGGCAGAAGCCGATGCCCGCGGCGATGTGGCCGAGGGTGATCCAGATGCCGGCCACGATCAGCCAGATGATGTTGCCCAGCGCCGAGGCCACCCCGGCGTCGTGGCGGTCGCGCACCGTGTAGCCGAAGGGCCACAGCGCGTACCCGGCGATCCGGAAGCACGCGATGCCCCACGGGATCGTGATGATGAGGACGCAGCAGATGAGGCCGGCCACCGCGTAGCCGATCGCGAGCCACAGGCCGGAGAAGATCAGCCAGATGAGGTTGAGAAGAGTCCGCATCCGCCCATCGTCTCAGTAACGGCCGCCCGCCATGTGCTCAAGCCGGGCGATGCGTTCGGCCATCGGGGGGTGGGTGGCGAAGAGCTTCGACATGCCGTCGCCCCGCCGGAAGGGGTTGGCGATCATCATGTGGCTGGCGGTGTTCAGCTGCGGCTCGGGCGGCAGCGGGGCCCGCTGGGTGCCCGTCTCCAGCTTCCGCAGCGCGCTGGCGAGGGCCAGCGGGTCGCCGGTCAGCCGGGCGCCGGAGGCGTCCGCCTCGTACTCGCGGGACCGGCTCACCGCGAGCTGGATCAGCGAGGCGGCGACCGGGCCGAGGATCATCATGAGCAGCATCGCGAAGAGGCCGGGGCCGTCCTCGTCGTCGCGGCCGATGGGGATGAGCCAGGCGAAGTTCACCAGGAAGACGATCACCGAGGCCATGGCGCCGGCGACGGACGAGATGAGGATGTCGCGGTTGTAGACGTGGCTCAGCTCGTGGCCGATGACCCCGCGCAGCTCGCGCTCGTCCAGCAGCCGCAGGATGCCCTCGGTGCAGCACACGGCCGCGTTCCGCGGGTTGCGGCCGGTGGCGAAGGCGTTGGGGGCCTCGGTCGGGGAGATGTAGAGCCGGGGCATCGGCTGCCGGGCGATCCCGGCCAGCTCGCGCACCATCCGGTACAGCTGCGGGGCCTCGAACTCGCTGACCGGGCGGGCGCGCATGGAGCGCAGGGCCAGCTTGTCGCTGTTCCAGTACGCGTAGCCGTTGGTGGCCAGCGCCACCAACAGGGCGATCATCAGACCGGCGCGCCCGAAGAGGCTGCCGATGAGCAGGATCAGCGCGGACATGCCGCCGAGGAGCGCGGCGGTACGCAGGCCGTTGTGCCGGCGGTGCACGGTGAGCCCTCCTGGTCGTGCTGAGCGGTGCTGAGCGGGGTGGATACCGGAGTTTCTCCACTCACAGTGGACACTCCCGATGAGGACAACGCCACGCGCGCGGCATCCGTTCCCCGTACCGCCCCGCCCGGCCGCTACAGCAGCGTGCCGGAGGTGAGGGTCAGGACCAGCTGCGGCAGGACGGAGAGGACGAGGGCCGCGAGCGCCGCCAGTCCGATCGCCAGCCGGACGGTGGGGGCCGGGGCCGGATCGTCCGGGGCGGGGTCGGACGGGGCGTCCTGGCCGGGCCGTTCGAAGAGCAGCGCCGTCCAGCGCAGGTAGTAGAAGAGGGCGATCGCCACGTTGAGGGCCATGACGACCGCCAGCACCCCCAGGCCCGCCTCCACCGCGGCCGAGAACACCGCGACCTTGGCGAAGAGCCCGATCACCCCGGGCGGCAGCCCGGCCAGGCAGAGCAGGAAGAAGCCGAGCGCCAGCGCCGTCCCGGGGTGCCGCCGGTACAGCCCGCGGTAGTCGGTGAGCCGGTGGCCGGGGTGCCGGCGGGCGATGTGCGAGGCCACGGCGAACGCGCCGAGGTTCACCGCCGCGTACATGAGCGCGTACGCGAGGGCCGCGCCGACCGCTCCCTCCACCCCGTACGCGGCGGCGGCGAGCGGCACCAGCAGGTAGCCCGCCTGGCCCACCGAGGACCAGGCCAGCAGCCGGATGGCGCTGTCCGGCGCCGCCGGGTCGGTGCGCAGCGCGGCCACGTTCCCGGCCGTCATGGTCAGCGCGGCCAGCACCGCGAGGACCGGACCCCACAGCCCGCCGAAGCCGGGGAAGGCGAGGGTGGTGACGAGGATCAGCCCGGCGAGGCCCGCCGTCTTGCTGACCACCGAGAGATAGCCGGCCACCGGCAGCGGCGCCCCCGGGTAGGTGTCCGGGACCCAGAAGTGGAACGGCACCGCCGCCGTCTTGAAGGCGAAGCCCACCAGGGTGAGCGCCACCCCGGCCCGGGCCAGCGTCGCCAGCCGGTCGTCGGCGGCCGGCAGCGCGGTGCCGATCTCGGTGAAGTGCAGGGATCCGGCCGCCGCGTACACGAAGGAGACGCCGAGCAGGGCGATGGCGGTGGCGGTGACCGAGGTGAGGAAGAACGTCAGCGCGGACTGGGGGCCACGCCCGTCCCCGCGCCGCAGCGCCACCAGCGCGTACGCGGGCAGCGTCGTGACCTCCAGGGCGATGATCAGCGTGGCCAGGTCGCGGGAGGCGGGCAGCAGGGTGGCGCCGGCGGCCGAGGCGAGCAGCAGGAACCAGAACTCGCCCCGCGGCAGCTCGCGGTCCAGCGGCTGCGAGAACAGCGCGGTGAGCAGCGCGCCGGCCAGCACCAGCAGCTGGACGACCAGGGCGAAGGTGTCGGCGGCGTACCCGCACACGGCGTCGCCGCCGTCGCCCGGCAGGCAGAAGCTGGTGCGGTCCCCGGCGCGCAGCGGCAGCAGCGCCAGGCCGGCCAGCAGCAGCCCGCCGACCGTCATCGCGCCCAGCCATCCCTTGCGGGCGGCGGGCAGGAAGAGGTCGGCGACGAGGACGGCCACGGCGGTGACGGCCACCAGGGTGGGCGGGGCGATCGTCACCCAGTCGACGCTCTGGATGAGGTTCATCGGGCGACTCCCGGCAGGAGGTGCTGCACGGCGGGATCGGTGAGGTCGAGGACGAGCGCGGGCCACAGCCCGGCGGCCAGGGTGAGGGCGGCGAGCGGGGTGAACGCCGCGTACTCGTGGGCGCGCAGGTCGGGCAGCGGCGCCTCGTACGGCCCGGCCGGGCCCATGCAGACCCGGCGCACCATCAGCAGCAGATAGGCGGCGGTGAGCAGGGTGCCGAGGCCGGCGAGGGCGAGGTAGGTGAGGTACGCGGGCCGGCTGAGTCCGTCGGCCGGGTGCCAGGCGCCGAGCATGGCGAGCAGTTCGCCCCAGAACCCGGCAAGACCGGGCAGTCCGAGGGAGGCGATCGCCGCGAACGCCAGCAGGCCGGCCAGCCGCGGGGTCCGGCCGTACAGGGCGGCCCCCGCCGTGCCGGCCAGCGCGTCGAGGTCGGTGCGTCCGGTGCGTTCCTTGACCGCGCCGACCAGGAAGAACAGCAGGCCGGTGATGAGGCCGTGGGCCACGTTCGCGAACAGCGCGCCGTTGACGCCGGTGGCGGTGAGGGTGGAGATGCCGAGCAGGACGAAGCCCATGTGGCCGACGGAGGAGTAGGCGATGAGCCGTTTGAGGTCGCCGCCCGCGCCGGTGCGCACCAGGGCGAGGCAGGCGAGGGAGCCGTAGATGATGCCGGTGACGGCGAAGGCGGCCAGGTACGGGGCGAAGGTGTGCATGCCGTCCGGCGCGATGGGCAGCGCGATCCGGACCAGCCCGTAGGTGCCCATCTTGAGCAGCACCCCGGCGAGCAGCACCGAGCCGGTGGTCGGGGCGGCCGTGTGGGCGTCGGGGAGCCAGCTGTGCAGCGGCCACATCGGGGTCTTCACGGCCAGCCCGAGGCCGATGGCGAGGACGGCGATCAGCTGGGTGGAGTGGGAGAGCCCGGCGCCGTGCGCCTCGGCGAGGGCCACCATGTCGAAGGTGCCGCCCCGTACGCCGATGAGCAGCAGCCCGAGCAGCATGACGACGGAGCCGGTGACCGTGTACAGCACGAACTTCCAGGCGGCCGGCTCGCGTCCGGCGCCGCCCCAGCGGGCGATGAGGAAGTACATCGGGATGAGGACGGTCTCGAACGCCAGGAAGAACAGCACCAGGTCGAGCGCCGCGAAGGTGGCCAGGGTGCCGCCTTCCAGGAGCAGGACGAGCGCGGTGTACGCGGCGGCGTTCCGCGGCCGGGTGACGTAGGCGTACAGGGCGCACAGGAAGCCGAGCAGCGCGGTGAGGACCACCAGGGGCAGGGAGATGCCGTCCACGCCGAGGTGCAGGCGGATGCCGAGCGCCGGGATCCACGGCAGGTCGGTGGTGGCCTGCATCCGGCCCGGGTCGTCGTGGTCGAAGACCGCCAGCAGCGCGATCGCGGCGGCGAGCACGGCGCCGGTGACGGTCACGCCGTGCCGCAGCACCGCCTGCTCGGGGGAGCTGCCGCGCAGCCCCGGAGGGGCGGGCAGCAGGGCGGCGGCGGCGCCGAGGAGCGGGAGGACGACGAGGGCGGCGAGGAGCGCCTGGGCGGTGGTCATGTCGGTCGGCTCACTCTCCGGCGGCGACGAGGACGGCGGCCACGGCCAGGACCAGGGCGCCGCCGATCAGGGCGGCCAGGTACGTCTGGACGTTGCCGGTCTGGGCGCGGCGGGTGAGCGTGCCCAGCAGCCCGGGGGCGGTGGCGGCGCCGCGGACGTAGGTGTCGATGACGGTGCGGTCCAGGAACCGCACCAGGGTGGCGGCGGCCCGGGCGGGGCGGACGAACAGGGCCCGGTAGGCGGTGTCCAGGCCGAACCCGGCGCGGGCGGGGCCGGCGAGCGGGCCGAGGAGGGCGGGCCCGGGGTCGGTGGCGGCGTCCGTCTCGTAGGCGCGGCGCCAGCCCGCGTACATCAGGATGCCGCCGACGAGGGCGACGCCGGTGGCCAGGACGGAGGTGGTGAGGGTGGGGGCGAGCGAGCCGCCGTCCAGCCAGTCGGGCAGGACCCGGTAGGTGAGGCCGAGGAGCAGGGCGGGGACGGCGAGGAGCCACAGCACGGCGGTCATCACGGGGGTGCTGTGTTCGTGGACGACGGTGGCCGGCAGCGGTTCGGGGCGGGCGTGCACCGGGTCGTGGAAGGTGACCAGCCACAGCCGGGCGGCGTAGGCGGCGGTGAGGAGCGCGGTGAGCAGGGCGGCGGCCAGGACGATCCAGCCGGCGGCGGTGCCCTCGTCGAGGGCGGCGTGCTCGGCGGCGCCGATGACGGCTTCCTTGGAGAAGAAGCCGGAGAACGGGGGGATGGCGGCCAGGGCGAGCAGTCCGACGGTCATGGTCCAGTACGCGTCGGGGGCGCGTTCCTTCAGGCCGCGGAGCCGGGAGAGGGCGCGCAGGGAGCCGGTGCCCGCGGTGTGGATGACGACCCCGGCGGCGAGGAAGAGGAGGGCTTTGAACGCGCCGTGGGTGAGGAGGTGGAAGACGGCCGCCTCGCGGTTGCCGACGGCCAGGGCGCCGGTCATCAGGCCGAGCTGGCCGATGGTGGAGTAGGCGAGTATCCGTTTGATGTCGTCCTGGGCGAGGGCGGCGAGCGCCGAGCCGGCCATGGTGAGGGCGGCCATGACGGCGAGCACGGTGAGGGCGGCGGTGGAGGCGGTGAAGACCGGCAGCAGCCGGGCGACGACGTACACACCCGCGGCGACCATGGTGGCGGCGTGGATCAGCGCGGAGGCGGGGGTGGGGCCCGCCATGGCGTCCGGCAGCCAGGTGTGCAGCGGGACCTGGGCGGACTTGCCCGCGACGCCGGCCAGCAGCAGCAGCGCGACGAGGGTGGGGTGGGCGAGTTCGAAGGAGGAGAGGGAGGAGGTGAGGCGGGTGACGATGGTGGAGATGCGGAAGCTGCCGGCGTCGGAGGCGAGGGCCAGGATGCCGATGAGGAACGGCACGTCGCCGAGCTTGGTGACGAGGAACGCCTTGAGGGAGGCGGCGCGGGCGGCGGGGGTCTCCCAGTAGTGGCCGACGAGGAAGTAGGAGCAGATGCCCATCACTTCCCAGCCCACCAGCAGGACGATGAGGTCGTCGGTGTAGACGACCAGCAGCATGGCGGCGGTGAAGAGGGAGACGAGCGCGGCGTAGGAGGGGTAGCGCCGGTCGCCGCGCAGATAGCCGGTGGAGTACAGC
>NZ_JBHWJL010000002.1:0-57832 GCF_042731495.1 Streptomyces sp. NPDC059853 | reverse complement strand
GGACCTTCTGGGACGACCCCGGCGTCGACCTCAAGGGCATCGCCCGCGCCGTGGTCAACATGGCCCAGGGCGGCGACACCCAGTCCGGCTCGACCATCACCCAGCAGTACGTGAAGAACATGTACCTGGACCAGAGCCAGACGCTCAGCCGTAAGTTCAAGGAACTCCTGATCTCCGTCAAGGTCGCGTCCGACGTGTCCAAGGAAGAGATCATGGCCGGGTACCTGAACACGGCCTACTTCGGCCGCGGCGCCTACGGCATCCAGGCGGCGGCCCGGGCGTACTACGACAAGGACGCCAAGGACCTCGACGCGAACGAGTGCGCCTACCTCACCACCCTGCTGAAGGGCGCCGACCTGTACGACACCTCGGGTGGCACCGGCGGCGCCGAGCGCGCCGAGGCCAACACCGAGCGGGCCATGAACCAGTGGGTGACGGTCCTGGACCGTCGGGTGGCCGTCGGCAACATGAAGCCGGCGGAGCGGAACGAGTACACCGAGTTCCCCATGCCGCAGGACCTCGCGCCGTCGACGGATCTCGCCGGCCAGATCGGTTACCTGAAGGAGCTCGCCGACAGCTATCTGATCAACAACGACGACATCGACGTCGACGCGGATAAGCTCGCGTCGGGCGGCTACTCCATCCACACCACCTTCGACAAGGAGATGGTGAAGCAGATGGAGGACGCGGTGAAGAAGGTCATCGACGACAACCTGGACCCCGAGAGCCGTGAAGAGGACGAGCACGTCCAGTTCGGCGGCGCGGCCGTCGTGCCCGGCGACGGCGCGGTGGTCGCGATCTACGGCGGCCACAACTACCTCGAACACTTCCTGAACAACGCCAACAACGCGGGCGCCCAGGTCGGCTCGACCTTCAAGCCCTTCGTCCTGGCGGCGGCGATGCGCGACGGCGTCCGCGACCCGGAGAAGCCGGCGGACCAGCCGGACAAGGACCGGACGCCGATCTCGCCGGACAGCATCTACTCCAGCGAGAACGACCTGCTGATTCGGAACTACGACGGGGAGATCTGGTACGGAGAGGACGAAGACGGCGAGCCGTTCACCTGGGAGCAGAAGAACTTCGAGGACGGTGGCAAGGGCGACATCACCCTGCGCAAGGCGATGGAGATCTCGGCCAACTCACCCTTCGTCCAGCTCGGCATGGATGTCGGCCCGGCCAAGGTCGCCGAAGCGGCGATCGACGCCGGACTGCTCGAAAGCACTCTCGGCCCGGCGAATGACACCGTGCCGACCTTCGCGCTGGGTGTCTCCACCCCCGGCCCGATCCGGATGGCCACCGCGTATGCCACCTTCGCCGCCAGCGGAGAGCAGGCCGACCCGTACTTCGTGACCCATGCGGAGCTAGAGGGCGTGACCCTCTACGAGCACGAGAGCAAGACGGAACGGCACTTCGAGGCCAATGTTGCCGACAACGTGACCGACGTACTGGTCGGCGTGGTGAACGGGGAACAGGGGAGTGCCCGGAAGGTTCAGGAGCTCGGCAAGCCCGCCGCCGCCAAGACTGGCACCACGGACCAGAACAACAGTGCGTGGTTCGTCGGCTACACCCCCCACCTCTCCACCGCGATCGGTATGTGGCGTTTCCCGGACTCCGAGGACATCGCTCCCGCAGACCGCAAGTTTCTCTCCATGTACGGCACCGCCGGCATGGAGAAGATCACCGGCGGTTCCCTCCCTGCCGATGTCTGGATGGGCTTCATGATGGAGGCCACCAAGAACGATCCGCCGGACAACTTCCCCAAGCCCGGCAAGATCGGCGAGGAGTACCGCGGTATCGGCACCGAGCCCGAGCAGCCCGACCCGCCGGTCACCGACGAGACGGAGGAGTCCGAGGAACCGGACATCGACGAGGAGCAGGAAGAGGAGCGGGACGAGGAGACCGAGACTCCGCCGGCCGACCCCGAGCCCGACCCGACCGACTCCTGTCAGCCCGGAGACCCGACCTGCTCCGACGGCGGTGGCACCCAGGGCGGTGACAACGCCGGGTCCGGCTTGCCCGGCGGCGCCAACGCGGGCAACGAAGGCGCCAGCAACGGCGACGAGGGAGCGGACACCGGGGCGGACGCCGGAGCGGACGCGGGTTCCGGTGACACCGACTCCGCGGGCAACGCCAACAGCGGCGACAGCGGAAGCCCAGGCTGGTGGAGCGGAGGCACCGGTTAGTCCTCCGCCAGCCAGCCGCGCTCACACCGGTAACTGAGCAGAAACTAGGCCTCGGACGGTGGGCTGCTCGTGCAGCAGCCCACCGTCCGAGGCCTTTACTGGTAACCGACTCTTACATCGCGGAGGGGAGCCGATTAATGGCAGTAGGTACTAACTAGACTGCGAGTCGCTCCGTCAATCCGGCCCGAAAGACTGACGCACTGCCCGGGAGCATGGGTATAAACAGGGCCAGCATAGGTTGTGTACTCCCCGGTATCTCGAACATAATTGCTCGCAGAGCTTCGCTTAATCCCGGCTGACATAGTCATTCGATAACTGTTATCCTTGATAGTAACAGTGCATTTGTATCCATTAGACCGATTATACGTGGCAAAAATTTGACCCACTACGTATCCATATGAATCTCGAATATCCCAGGATTCGACTTGCGAGTACCCACTCCCACAAGCACCGTTATAGCTGGCAGCCGATGCGGGAGCCGCCGTCATCAATGAAGCCGCCACTGCAATAGATGTAGCCGCAGCCCCCAATGCAGCAATCCGCTTGGCGCGCAGTCGCTTTCGGATCATGCCAAGACCCCATCCCATGTCCGGACTCTGAGATTAAACTGACCGGCCTCCCCCTACGTGAAGGCCGACGAACAGACCGTACACAGTGCTATCTCAATGTGTCTACGGGGCGACGGTACGTACTTTTCCTACCCACACTTGGTTCACATTCGCATAAAATTTCCTAATTAATGTTGTGATTCGCGCAAATCCATGTCTTTCCTCTCACTTACGAGTTTTTACAGACTGCCAGCCGTCTTTACACGTCTCACTGACCGCGCTAGGCAGCGCGGTCAGGAGGAAAACCGTCCGCCGAGTCATCGGCTGACCCTGGTGGGTCGTACGGCAGGATGTGGGCATGGCACCGACCAACCCACCCGTGCCCGTACGGCCCACCACGCATGATGAGGTGGCGGCGGCCGGCAGTGAGCTGATCGGGGGGCCCGTCGGGAGGCGGGCCGCCGTGGGGCGGGGCTGGTGGCATCCGGCGCGGGTGGTCGTGCTGGTGATGATCGGGATGTTCGCCCTTGGCATGGTGCAGAAGCTGCCCTGCTACGCCGACAGCTGGGTCGGCGGCCCCACCGCCCAGTACACGCAGGCCTGCTACTCCGACATCCCGCACCTCTACTACGGGCGGGGCTTCGCGGACGGGCTGATCCCGTACTTCGACCGCATCCCCGAGACTCTCTCCCCCGACAAGGCGTTCCTCGAATACCCGGTGCTCACCGGGCTGTTCATGGAAGTGGCGGCCTGGCTCACCCCCGGCGGGGCCGTCGATCCGGGGCCGGGGCAGCTGTACTGGCTGGTCAACGCCGGGATGCTGCTGGCCTGTGCGGCGATCATCGCCGCCTGTGTCGCCCGCACCCACCGCGACCGGCCGTGGGACGGGCTGCTGGTGGCGCTGGCGCCCGCGTTCGCGCTCACCGCGACCATCAACTGGGACCTGCTGGCCGGGGCGCTCACCTGCGGGGCGCTGCTGATGTGGTCCCGGAGCCGGCCGCTGGCCGCCGGGGTGCTGCTGGGGCTCGCCACCGCCGCCAAGCTGTATCCCCTGCTGCTGCTCGGACCGCTCTTTCTGCTCTGCTGGCGGGCCGGACGGCTGCGTTCCTTCGGCTCGGCCCTGCTGGGGGCCGCCGGAGCCTGGCTGGTCGTGAACGGCCCCGTGATGCTGCTGGCCTGGGAGGGCTGGGTCACCTTCTACGCCTTCAGCGAGGAACGGCCCGTCGACTTCGGTTCCTTCTGGCTGATCCTGGCCCAGCGCACCGACATCCCGCTGGACTCCGTGAACACCTACGCCACCGCGCTGACGCTGCTGGGTTTCGCCGGGATCGCCCTGCTCGCCCTGCGGGCACCGCGCCGGCCACGGCTGGCCCAGCTCGCCTTTCTCGTCGTGGCCGTGTTCATCCTCACCAACAAGGTGTACTCGCCGCAGTACGTGCTCTGGCTGATCCCGCTCGCGGCCCTGGCCCGTCCGCGCTGGCGGGACTTCCTCATCTGGCAGGCCGGGGAGGTGCTCTACTTCTTCGGCATCTGGCTGTACCTCGCCCACATCACCGGGGACAGCCAGGAGGGATTGCCGGTGGGCGGATACCAGCTGGCCATTGCCGCCCATCTCTTGGGCACGCTCTATCTCTGTGTGATGATCGTGCGCGATGCACTGCGTCCCGATCATGATGTGATCCGGCGTACCGGATCCGACGACCCGGGAGGAGGTGTCCTGGACGGTGCCGCCGATGTCTTCACCCTGCACCGCCGGGTCGCCGTTTCCGGGCGGGGCGTTTCACGTGAAACATGAAGGGCGGAACGCGTGACCGTCGTCACCGACCTCCGGACGCTGTTGCGCTTCCCCAACTTCAGACGGCTGCTGACCGTCCGGCTGCTCTCCCAGTTCTCCGACGGCGCGTTCCAGGTCGGGCTGGCCACCTATGTGGTCTTCTCTCCGGAGCAGCAGACCACTCCCGCCGATATCGCCGGGGCGATGGCCGTGCTGCTGCTGCCGTACTCGCTGCTCGGCCCGTTCGCCGGGGTGCTGCTGGACCGCTGGCGACGGCGCCAGGTACTGCTCTACGGGAATCTGCTGCGCGCGTTCCTGGCCGCGGTCACCTGCGCGCTGGTGATCCAGGGAGTGCCTACCTGGCTCTTCTATCTCTCGGCGCTCTCGGTGACCGGCGTCAACCGGTTCATCCTGGCCGGCCTGTCCGCCTCGCTGCCCCGGGTCGTGGACGCCGACCGACTCGTGATCGCCAACTCCCTCTCCCCGACGGCGGGCACCATCGCCGCCACCATCGGCGGCGGCGTCACACTGGTGACCCAGATCTTCACGCACACCGCTGTCAGCGAGGACGCACTGGCACTGATCGTCTCGGTGCTCGTCTATCTGGCCGCCGGTCTCGCCGCCATCCGCATCCGGCGTGACCTGCTCGGCCCGGCGCCCGACGAGGTCCAGCCGCGGGTCCTGGCGGCACTCGCCTCCACCGCACGCGGCCTGGTGGCCGGGCTGCGCCACCTCGCCCGCCGGCGGACCGCCTCCTGGGCGCTGACCGGGGTGGTGCTCATGCGCTTCGGCTACGGCGCCCTGCTGATCATGCTGCTGATGCTCGCCCGCAATCACTGGGGCCATGACGGCAACGGCGGCGGCATGACCCTGCTCGGGCTGGCCGTGGCCACCACCGGGGCCGGTTTCTTCGTCGCGGCGGTCCTCACCCCCGGTGCGGTCCGGCGCTTCGGACGGCTGGGCTGGTTCGCCCTCTGCGCCGCCACCCCGGCCGTCCTGCTGGTCCCGCTGGGGCTGCCCTTCCATCCGGTGCCCATGCTCATCGCCGCGTTCATGCTGGGCCTGACGTCACAGGGCGCCAAGATCGTGACCGACACCGTGGTGCAGTCCTCCGTGGACGATGCCTTCCGAGGCCGGGTCTTCGCCCTCTACGACATGCTCTTCAATATCGCCTTCGTCGCGTCGGCCGGGCTGGCCGCGCTGATGCTCCCCACGGACGGACGCTCCGTACAGCTGCTGCTGATCGTCTCCGTGCTCTTCGCCCTCACCGCGGCCCTGATCTACCGGCTGCGCCGGACCGATGTTTCACGTGAAACACGGGAAACACCGCCCCAGCCTCCCGTCAGTCCCGGGACGCCCACCACTCCTTGAGCGCGGCCACCGCCGCCTCGTGCTCCAGCGGGCCGTGCTCAAGCCGCAGCTCCAGCAGATGCCGGTAGGCCTCGCCGATCTCGGGTCCGGGGCCGATGCCGAGAATCTCCATGATCTGGTTGCCATTGAGGTCAGGGCGGATCGCGTCCAGCTCCTCCTGCTCCTGGAGCTGGGCGATGCGGCGCTCCAGGCCGTCGTAGGACTGGGAGAGCGCCAGCGCCTTGCGCTTGTTGCGCGTGGTGCAGTCGGAGCGGGTCAGCTTGTGCAGCCGGTCCAGCAGGGGTCCGGCGTCACGGACGTAGCGCCGGACCGCTGAGTCGGTCCACTCGCCCGTGCCGTAGCCGTGGAAGCGCAGATGCAGCTCCACCAGCCGGGAGACATCCTTGACCAGCTCATTGGGGTACTTGAGCTTGGTCATCCGCGCCTTTGTCATCTTGGCGCCGACCATCTCGTGGTGGTGGAAGGAGACACGGCCGTCCTTCTCGAACCGCCGCGTCTTCGGCTTGCCGATGTCATGCAGGAGCGCGGCCAGCCGCAGCGTCAGGTCGGGCCCCTCGGTCTCCAGCGCGATGGCCTGCTCCAGCACGGTCAGGCTGTGCTCGTACACGTCCTTGTGCCGGTGGTGCTCGTCGCGCTCCAGCCGCAGCGCCGGCAGCTCGGGCAGAACGTGCCGGGCGAGCCCGGTGTCCACCAGAAGCGTCAGCCCGCGGCGCGGCCGGTCCGCCAGCACCAGCTTGTTCAGCTCGTCCCTGATCCGCTCGGCCGACACGATGGTGATGCGGTCCGCCATGGCCGTCATCGCCGCCCGCACCTCGTCGGCCACCTGGAAGTCCAGCTGGGCGGCGAACCGGGCCGCCCGCAGCATCCGCAGCGGGTCGTCGGAGAAGGACGCCTCAGGGGTACCGGGGGTCCGCAGCACCTTGCGCGCCAGATCCTCCAGCCCCTGGTGCGGGTCGATGAACTCCTTGCGGGGCAGCGCCACCGCCATCGCGTTCACCGTGAAGTCACGGCGCAGCAGATCCTCCTCCAGGGATTCGCCGTAGGCGACCTCCGGCTTGCGGGAGTCCCGGTCGTACGCCTCCGACCGATAGGTGGTGATCTCCAGCTGATAGTCCTGAACGCCGTCTCCCGCGCCGGTTTGCCCCGCGTGCGGCGCCCGCTTCCGACAGCCGACCGTGCCGAAGGCGATCCCCACCTCCCAGACCGCGTCCGCCCAGGGGCGCACGATCCGCAGTACGTCCTGCGGCCGGGCGTCCGTGGTGAAGTCCAGATCGTTGCCCAGACGCCCCAGCAGCGCGTCGCGTACCGAGCCCCCCACCAGGGCCAGCGAGAAGCCCGCCGCCTCGAACCGCCTGGCAAGATCATCGGCGATGGGGGAGACCCGCAACAGCTCACTCACGGCCTGCTGCTGCACCTGGCTGAGCACGGGGAGGGACTGCGGGGCGTGGGTGTCTTTCCTGTCGTTCGGCACAACAGCACAGCGTACGTGCCCGGCCCTCACCGGACCGCCCCTTCCCCCGGCCGCTCCCCGGCACGGAGCCCCGGGATCCATCGTTACCATGTGTGCGGGTTCTGGGACGAGGGAACGGGGCAATCGCGTGACAGAGGTGCCGGCGATGATCTCCCGTGCCCACAGAGACCGCCGGCGGGGACCTGCCCGGCGCCGCGCCCGGCTGATCATCGCCTCGCTGCTGAGCCTCCTGGTGGTCCTGCCGCTGGTCACCGCCCTCCAGCAGGCTCCGGTCTCCGTGCCCGCCCAGGACGTCGGCACCGGCCAGCGCACCGCCACCGTCGCCCTCACGGAGATCACCCCGGACGTGCCCACCGAGGGCGACACCCTGACGCTGCGCGGGACCGTCACCAACGCCGGTTCCTCCGCGATCACCGACAGCCGGCTCGCCCCGCGCACCGGCACCCTCCTGCCCGCCCGTGAGGACCTTCAGGAGGCGCTGAACCGCACCGGCTTCGCCGCCGAGCAGGACGGCCGGCTCGTCAACGAGCATGGCCAGGACATCGGCACCATCGCCCCCGGCATGTCCGCCACCTTCGAGCTGCAGGTGCCGGTCTCCGCCCTGGAGCTGGGCGCGGACGGCGTGTACCAGCTGGCGCTCACCCTCACCGGCCGGACCGAGGCCGAGGGCTGGGACCAGATCCTGGGCGTCGGCCGCAGCCTGCTGCCCTGGCAGGAGAGCGCGGGCGGAGGCAGCTCCGGGACGCAGCTGACCGTGCTGTGGCCGCTGATCTCCACCACCCACCTCACGGCGGAGACCGACGCCGACGAGGAGCAGACGCCCGCCTTCCGCGACAGCTCGCTGCTCACCGACATCTCCCCCGGCGGCCGGCTGTACGAGCTGGTGACGCTAGGCGCCGACCTCCCGGTCACCTGGGTCATCGACGCCGACCTGCTCGCCTCGGTCGACGCCATGACCGAGGACTACCGCATCCACACCCCGGACGGCCTCCAGCCGGGCACCGGCCAGGAAGCGGCCCGCGCCTGGCTCGCCGCCCTCCAGGACGCCGTCCAGGACGCCGACGTGATCGCCCTGCCCTTCGGCGACCCCGACCTGGCCTCGCTCGCCCACCGCGGCAAGGACGTCCCCGGCGCCCTCGGCCGGCTGCGCACCGCCACCGAGGTCTCCGCCCTCACCGTCGAGACCGTCCTCGGCATCCAGCCCAGCACCGACTTCGCCTGGCCCGTCGAAGGCGCCATCGACCCGGACATCGTCTCCGTGGCCACCTCCGCCGGCGCGCACCACATCATCAGCCGCAGCGACAGCCTCCGCCCGGGCGACTCCCTCGACTACACGGCCACAGCCGCCCGGCCGATCGGTGGCGGCACCACCGCGCTGGTCGCCGACGCCACGCTCTCGAAGCTCTTCGAAGCCGACATGAGCCTCCCGGCCAACGCCACCACCGCCCGCCAGCAGTTCCTCGCCCACGCGCTCACCATCGCCCAGCAGGACCCGGGCCGGGACCGCAGCCTGCTGCTCGCCCCCCAGCGCACCCCCACCGCCGAGCAGGCCCGGGCCATGGCGGGGGCGATCACCGCCCTCACCGCACACCCGCAGTGGATCTCCTTCACCGGAGTGACCGAGGCCGCCGACGCCCAGCCCGACCCCGGGGCCAACCGCCAGGTGCCGGGCGCCGACGCCTACCCCGACCGGCTGCGCGACCAGGAGCTGCCCACCAGCGCCTTCCAGGAGATGCGCGAGACGCAGCGGACCCTGGACGACTTCCAGGTCATCCTGACCCGCCCCGACCGCGTCACCACACCGTTCGGCAACGCCATCCGCCGCGAGATGTCCACCTCCTGGCGCGGCCACAGCACCGAGGCGGCCCAGTACCGCGCCACCGTGCAGAGCGACCTCACCGAACTCACCGAGCGCGTGCACCTGATCCAGAAGACCCGGATCACGCTCTCCGGCCGCAGCGCCACCATCCCCATCTCGGTCCAGAACAACCTGGTCCAGGGTGTGCAGAACCTGGAGCTGCGGCTCACCTCCAGCCGCAAGATCGGCCTGGAGGTCGGCGACCCCCAGCAGGTCACCGTCAACGGCGGCCACAGCGCCTCGGTGAAGTTCTCCACCACCGCCCGGGCCAACGGCCTCACCTACCTGGAAGCCCAGCTGTACACGGCGGACGGCAAGCCCTACGGCAAGCCCATGCGCTTCCAGGCCCAGGTCACCTCCATCACCTCCGCCGTGCTGATGGTGATCGCCGGCGGCCTGCTCCTGGTGGTCCTGGCCGGGGTCCGCATGTACACCAAGCGCAAGCGCGCCGCCCGCCCCGCCGACGAGGCGCCGGACGGTGCCGTGCCTGCGGGTGAGAGCGGCACCGACACCGGTGACGACGGCACCAGCACCCCTCCCGATGGTGAGAGGGTGGATCGAAGCGAGTGAGCCGGACTCCGGCCCGGAACCAGAGGTGGGGTAACGATGCAAGCGCCGTACGACCGTGAAGGCGGCCAGGCACAGGGGGACGGTGACCCGCACCCCGGCCCGTATCCCCCGGGCCCCTCCCCCCACCCGCAGCAGCCGTACCAGCAGCAGCACCAGGAGCCCTACGCCCCTCGCGACCCCCAGGGCTGGTCCGGCACGCCCGCACAGCAGCCGTACCCGCACCAGCCGCCGCAGCAGTACCCCCAGCAGCAGCACCCGTACCCCGCGCAGCAGCCGCAGGCCCAGCAGCCGTCGCAGGACGCCTTCGCCCACCTCTTCCGCGACCAGCAGAGCACGGCCGGCCCCGGCACCGCCCCGGGCCACGGCAGCGGCTACCCGGCCCAGCCCACCCCGCCCCCCGGCACCGGAGCCCCCACGGCCCAGCAGCAGCCGGCACCGGCCCCCACCCCGCCACCGGCCCCCCAACGCGGTGGCAAGGCCGCCGGGATACTGCGCTCCAGCGCCATCATGGCCGCCGGAACCCTGGTCTCCCGGCTCACCGGCTTCGTCCGCCAGCTCGTCCTGGTCGCGGCCCTGGGCGCCGCCGTCCTCGGTGACACCTACACCGTCGCCTGGGCGCTGCCCTCGATGATCTACATCCTCACCATCGGCGGCGGCCTCAACTCCGTCTTCGTCCCCCAGCTGGTCCGGGCGATGAAGAACGACGACGACGGCGGCGACGCCTATGCGAACCGGCTGCTCACCCTGGTGATGGTCGTCCTCGGCGGCCTGGTGATCGCCGCCGTCCTGGCGGCCCCGCTGCTGATCCGGATGATGTCCGCCAAGATCGCGGACGACCCGGCGGCCAACGAGGTCGCCGTCACCTTCGCCCGCTACTTCCTGCCCACGATCTTCTTCATGGGCGTCCACGTGGTCATGGGCCAGATCCTCAACGCCCGCGACTCCTTCGGCCCCATGATGTGGACCCCGGTCCTCAACAACATCGTGGTGATCTTCACCTTCGGCATGTTCCTCTGGGTCTACGGCACCCAGCGCAGCTCCGAACTCGGCGTCACCACCATCACCCCCGAAGGCATCCGGCTGCTCGGCGTCGGCACCCTGCTGGGCCTGGTGGTCCAGGCGCTGGCGATGATCCCCTATCTGCGCGCCGCCGGCTTCCGCGTCAGGCTCCGCTTCGACTGGCGCGGCCACGGCCTGGGCAAGGCCGCCAAACTCGCCAAGTGGACCGTGCTGTTCGTCTTCGCCAACCAGGCCGGGCTCGTGGTGATCACCCAGTTCGCCACCTGGGCCGGCGAGAACGCCGAGCGCGCCGGCTACCCCGGCACCGGCTTCATCGCCTACAACAGCGCCCTGCTCATCTGGCAGATGCCGCAGGCCATCATCACCGTCTCCGTGATGGCCGCCCTGCTGCCCCGCATCTCCCGCTCCGCCGCCGACGGCGACACCGCCGCCGTCCGCGACGACCTCTCGCACGGGCTGCGCACCTCGGCGGTCGCCATCGTGCCGATCGGCTTCGCCTTCGTCGCCCTCGGCATCCCCATGTGCACCCTGCTCTTCGGCTCGGCCGGCGACGAGGGAGCCCGCTCCTTCGGCTACATCCTCATGGCCTTCGGCCTCGGCCTGATCCCCTTCTCCGCCCAGTACGTGGTGCTGCGCGCCTTCTACGCCTACGAGGACACCCGCACCCCCTTCTACAACACGGTGATCGTCTCGGCCGCCTGGATCGTGCTCTCCGCCGTGTGCTTCGTCACTCTCCCCGACCGCTGGGTCGTGGCGGGCATCGCGTTCAGTTACGGCATCGCCTACGCCCTCGGCGTCTCGGTCGCCTGGCGCCGGCTGCGCGCCCGGATGAACACCGACCTCGACGGCGCCCGCGTGGTACGCACCTACATCCGCCTCGCCGGTGCCAGCATCCCCGCCGCCCTCCTCGGCGGCGGCGCCGGATACGCCATCACCGGCGCCCTCGGCCACGGCGTCATCGGCTCGCTCGCCGCCCTCGCCGGCGGCGGAGCCGTCCTCCTGGTGGTCTTCTACCTCACCGCCCGCCGGATGCGGGTCGAGGAACTGACCGCCATGGTCGGCATGGTCCGCTCCCGGCTGGGCCGTTGACCCCCGGCGCCCCGCCGTCACCAACCGTGGCGGGGCGCCCGCCCACCGGCCGCCGGACACCCCCTGTACAACCTCTGGCCGCACTCACATGTCGTGCAGGGTGACGGACTACCGGCACAATGAGACAGGCAGTGTCACCAGCGGCAGCCAACACGGGGAGGCGGATTCAGCGGTGGCGGAACGGAGCACGGCGACCAGCCCTCCGCAGCGCACCACGCGCGACGCGGAGCAGGCGGCACACGCCGACACGGCCACACCCCCGGCGCCCTCCCGCGCCACCGAGCCGCACAGCGGCCACAGACTCGCCAAGCGGTACCGGCTCGAGGAATGCATCACCCGGCTGGACGGCTTCAGCAGCTGGCGCGCCGTCGACGAGAAGCTGCGCCGTGCCGTGGGCGTCCATGTGCTGCCGGCCGACCACGACCGCGCCGCCTCCGTGATCTCCGCCGCCCGCTCCTCCGCGCTCCTGGGCGACCCCCGCTTCGTCCAGGTCCTGGACGCCGTCGAAGAGGCCGACGTCGTCTGGGTCATCCACGAGTGGCTGCCCGACGCCACACCGCTGAGCACCGTGCTGCAGAACGGCCCGCTGGACGCCCACGAGGCCCACGCCCTCGTCAGCCAGGTCTCCCAGGCCATGGCCGCCTCCCACCGCGAAGGACTCGCCCATCTGCGGCTCACCCCCGCCACCGTGCTGCGCACCGGCACCGGTCAGTTCCGGATCCGCGGGCTGGCCGTGGACGCCGCCCTGCGCGGCATCAGCTCCGAGCACCCCCAGCGCACCGACACCGAGGCCATCGGCGCCCTCCTGTACGCCGCTCTCACCCAGCGCTGGCCGTACGGCGAGGGCGGCTATGGCCTCAATGGAGTAACGGGCCTCAGCAAAAGCTCCAAGGAGTCCCTGGCCGCACCGGACCAGGTACGGGCCGGGGTGCACCGCGGTCTCTCCGAGCTGGCCATGCGCGCCATGGTCAACGACGGCGCCACCGCCACCAGCCAGCAGCAGCCCTGCACCACCCCCGAGGAACTGTCCCGGGCGATCGCGGCGCTGCCCCGCATCCCCGCCCCCGAGCCGCCCCCGGTCGACCTCGCCGGCTATCAGCGCACCACCTACCAGCGCGGCTCCCTGGGCGCCGGCTCCCACGGCGCACCCCTGCCACAGCACGCCCCGCCGCCGCCCGCCCCGCCGACGCTGCCCGGCCGCACGGGGGCCGCACTCAAGTGGGGGGTCTCCGCGCTGCTCATCGCCGCGCTGGCCCTCGCCAGCTGGCAGCTGGCCGACGCGCTGCTCGAAGGGGACGCCCCGCCCGACCCGCCCGCCAAGAGCGATCCGCCGGTGGCCGAGGAAGACGTGGCCGACCCGGAGCTGTACCCGATCGTCGAGGCCGTCGAGTTCGACCCGGCCTCATCCGGCGGATCACAGAACCCCGAGGCGGTGCCCAACGCCTTCGACGGCGACCCCGACACGTTCTGGCACACCAAGAACTTCTACGGCTACTCCAAGTTCGGCAATCTCAAGGACGGACTCGGGCTCGTCCTCGACCTGGGGGAGCCGAAAACCGTGAACACCCTCACCGTGCAGACCATCGGCGACACCCCGCTGGAGTTCCGGGTGGCCGGCCCCGGCGTCACCACGCGCCCCACTCAGCTCGACGCCTTCGAGCTGGTGGACCAGGGCAGCGGCACCTCACACACCCTGACGGCCGAAGAGCCCGTGACAACACGGTTTATTCTCGTCTGGATGACGGACCTGCCGATGGGAAGCGACGGCAACTACCGTGGGCGCATCAGCGAGATCACGGTTTCCGGCTGACCGCTCGCCTCCCGCACACATCAGCCGGGCCGGCCGCACCCGTACCGACAGAAGGGGAGGATCCGCCGTGGGCAAGCGCACGCGACGCGTCCCCTCCACGCCCACCGCCGGCGACGGCCCCACCGACAAGGAACTGCTCGCCCAGCACGCAGCCGGTGATCCGGACGCCTTCAGTGAACTGGTACGCCGCCACCGCGACCGGCTGTGGGCCGTCGCCATCCGTACCCTCGGCGACCGCGAGGAAGCCGCGGACGCCGTCCAGGACGCTCTGGTATCGGCCTACCGGGCCGCCCACACCTTCCGCGGCCAGTCCGCCGTCACCACCTGGCTGCACCGCATCACCGTGAACGCCTGCCTGGACCGGATCCGCAAGGCCAAGAGCCGCCGCGCGACCCCCGTGCCCGAGCCGCAGCGGCTGGAGACCCTGCTCGAACCGCACGAATCGGCGGCGGCCCCCGCCGAACGCCAGGACCTGCGCCGACAGCTCCGCCACGCCCTGGACGTCCTGCCACCCGAGCAGCGCGCGGCCCTGGTCCTGGTCGACATGCAGGGCTACCCGGTCGCCGAAGCGGCCGAGATCCTGCGCATCCCCGTCGGCACCATCAAGAGCCGCTGCGCCCGGGCCCGGGCCCGGCTCCTGCCGCTCGTCAGTCATCTCAATCCCCGCAGCGCCCAGAACGACTCTCCTCCGGACACCGCGGGCAGGAACCGGACACCAGGTACATCCGTCCCACCTCCCAGAGATACCGGAGAGAATGGGGTCGTGCGGGGTGGAGGCGGACACACATGACCGAGATGCATCCCGAGCCCGCTGATATCGCGGCTCTCGACGAAGATCTGCACCCGCCGGCCGAGGCCCGCCGACTGCGGGAGCACCTGGCCGGCTGCCCGGAGTGCGCGCAGATCCAGCAGGAGCTGCACCTGCTGCGCCAGGAACTGACCCAGCTGCCCGCCCCGGAGATGCCCCCGGACGTCGCGGCCCGCATCGATGCCGCCCTGGCCGCCGAGGCCGCAGCCACCCCCGCGCCGGTCAGCCGCTTCCGCGCCCTTGTTTCACGTGAAACCGGGCGCCGGTCCCGCCTCGCCCTCGCCGCCGTGGGCACCGTGGTGGCCGTGGGCCTGGGCACCCTCCTCGTTCAGAACCTCCAGCCCGGCAGCGACGCCTCCACCGCCGACCTGGCCACCGAGGCGGACACCGCCGAGGAGTCCGGCGACCCGCTGGAGAACCAGGTGCGGGAGCTGCTGGCCGAGGCCGATGTGCCGCAGTACGCCGAAATCCTGGAGTCCGCCGACACCGGCTCCGTCTCCGGTGAGAGCGACCAGCGGCCCGACAACCCGACCCCCGAGACCACGGAGGCGGCCGAGCCGGACCCCGGCGAGGAGTACGGGGCGGTGTCCGCGCCCCTCCCGTCCTGTGTCGAGTCGGCCATCGGCCGCACCGAGGTCCCCCTGGTGGCCGAGGCGGAGCGCTACCAGGGCACCGACGCCTATCTCGTGGTCCTCCCGCACTCCGCCGATCCGCTGCGCGTCGACGCCTATGTGGTGGACGCCGACTGCGTGAGCGCCTCCCCCTCCGTCGAGGGCGAGGTCCTGGTCAAGGAGAGCTACCCGCTCGACGAGTAACGCCTTGGGGGCACTGACCCGTCGGGAATGTCTGGGACCCTAGGATCTGTTACTGGACTGTGGACCCCACCCGGGGCCCTGGGTGAGTGCCCCGAGACAAGGAAGAATTCCGTGAGCGACGTCCGAAACGTGATCATCATCGGCTCCGGACCCGCGGGCTACACCGCCGCGCTCTATACCGCCCGCGCGTCCCTCAAGCCGCTGGTCTTCGAAGGCGCGGTGACGGCGGGCGGCGCACTGATGAACACCACCGAGGTGGAGAACTTCCCCGGCTTCAAGGACGGGATCATGGGTCCGGACCTGATGGACGGGATGCGGGCCCAGGCCGAGCGGTTCGGCGCCGAGCTGGTCCCGGACGACATCGTCGCCGTGGACCTCAGCGGGGACATCAAGACGGTCACCGATACCGCCGGCACGGTCCACCAGGCCAAGGCGATCATCGTGGCCACCGGCTCCCAGCACCGCAAGCTCGGCCTGCCCAACGAGGACGAGCTGTCCGGCCGCGGTGTCTCCTACTGCGCCACCTGCGACGGGTTCTTCTTCCGCGAGCAGCACATCGCCGTCATCGGCGGCGGCGACACCGCCCTGGAGGAGGCCACCTTCCTCTCCCGCTTCGCCAGCACCGTCACCGTGGTCCACCGCCGGGACACCCTGCGCGCCTCCAAGGCCATGCAGGAGCGTGCCTTCGCCGACCCGAAGATCACCTTCCTCTGGGACAGCGAGGTCGCCGAGATCCAGGGCGACGGCAAGCTCTCCGGGCTGAAGATCCGCTCCACCACCACCGGTGAGCTGTCCGACCTCCCGGCGACCGGCCTGTTCGTGGCCATCGGCCACGACCCCCGGGTGGAACTGTTCAAGGGAGTCCTCGACCTCGACGAGCAGGGCTACCTCAAGGTCGACGCCCCCTCGACCCGCACCAACATCCCCGGGGTGTTCGCCGCCGGCGACGTGGTGGACCACACCTACCGCCAGGCCATCACCGCCGCCGGCACGGGCTGTGCCGCCGCCCTGGACGCCGAACGCTACCTGGCGGCCCTCAGCCACACCGAAGCCGCCGAAGCCGTCCAGTCCTAACGCCACCACCCCACGCCCAGCACAGAGGAGAACCACCATGGCGGATGCCAAGACCCCCGAGAAGGCCACCATCACCGTGACCGACGCGGACTTCGACGAGAAGGTCCTGCAGAGCGACAAGCCGGTCCTGGTCGACTTCTGGGCCGAGTGGTGCGGCCCGTGCCGGCAGATCGCCCCCGCCCTGGAGGCCATCGCCGCCGAGCACGGCGACAAGCTCACCATCGCCAAGCTCAACACCGACGAGAACCCGGAGATCACCGCGAAGTACGGCGTACTCTCCATCCCGCTGCTCAACGTCTACCAGAACGGCGAGATCGTGAAGTCGATCGTCGGCGCCAAGCCGAAGGCCGCCCTGGAGCGTGACCTCGCCGACTTCATCGGCTGAGCAGTCCCCGGCGGTGCCGGGCCACCGGCACACACGAAGAGGGCCCGCTGTTTCACGTGAAACAGTGGGCCCTCTCGTCGTACCGGAGAAGGGAGAGGGGGGATCAGCCCTCGTCCTCCTCCTGCAACTGCTGTTCCAGCACCCGGCCTTCACCCGGAGCCAGCTGGCCCAGGATGCGCTCCAGGTCCTCCATCGAGGCGAACTCCACCACGATCTTCCCCTTCTTCTGCCCGAGGTCGACCTTCACCCGGGTGTCGAAGCGGTCCGAGAGCCGGCCGGCCAGACTGTCCAGCGCCGGCGAGATCAGCTTCCCGGCCCGGGGCTTACGGTGCCGGCCGCCACTCTTGGCGGCAGCTGCCTGCACACTGACGATCTCCTCGACCGCCCGCACCGACAGCCCTTCGGCCACGATGCGGCGGGCCAGCTTGTCCTGCTCCTCGGAGTCCTCCACGGACAGCAGCGCGCGCGCATGCCCGGCGGAGAGCACACCGGCCGCCACCCGGCGCTGCACCCGCGGCGAGAGCCGCAGCAGCCGCAGCGTGTTGGATACCTGCGGACGCGAACGACCGATCCGGTCGGCCAGTTCGTCATGGGTGCACTTGAAGTCCCGCAGCAGCTGGTCGTACGCCGCCGCCTCTTCCAGCGGATTCAGCTGGGCCCGGTGGAGGTTCTCCAGCAGGGCGTCCAGCAGCAGCTTGTCGTCCTCGGTCGCCCGGACGATCGCGGGGATCGCCTCAAGACCGGCGTCACGGCACGCGCGCCACCGGCGCTCGCCCATGATCAGCTCGTAGCGCTCCGCACCCAGCTGCCGCACCACCACCGGCTGGAGCAGACCCACCTCCTTGATGGAGGTGACCAGTTCGGCCAGCGCGTCCTCGTCGAAGACCTCACGCGGCTGACGGGGATTGGGGGTGATGGCGTCCAGCGGCAGCTCCGCGAAGTGCGCACCCGCCACCGTCCCGGCCGTCTCCCGCGCCTCCGGCACCACCGGCTCCGCGGCGGGTGCCGGGATCTCGCCGAACACCTCGGTGTCCGGCAGTGACGCCACCTTGGCCGCCGCGATCCCGCGCTCCGGGGTGAGCACCGGCACCGCGCTGGGCGAGGTGGTACCGCCCTGCTCCACCGTCGGCGTGGCGGTCTCCGCGCTGGGCGCGGCGGGAATCAGCGCGCCCAGACCGCGTCCCAGACCCCTGCGTCGTTCACTCACTGATGAATCCCCTCATGCTGCCGTGGAATGGGTCCCCGCAGGGCAATCTCCCGCGCCGCCTCCAGATAGGACAGCGAGCCACTGGAACCCGGGTCGTACGTCAGGACCGTCTGCCCATAGCTGGGCGCCTCGGAGATCCGCACCGAGCGCGGGATGTTGGTCCGCAGCACCTCCTTGCCGAAGTGCCCGCGCACCTCCTCCGCCACCTGCGACGCCAGCCGCGTCCGGCCGTCGTACATGGTCAGCAGGATGGTGGAGACATGCAGCTCCGGGTTGAGGTGCCCACGCACCAGCTCCACGTTCCGCAGCAGCTGGCCCAGTCCCTCCAGCGCGTAGTACTCGCACTGGATCGGGATGACCACCTCGGCACCGGCCACCATCGCATTGACCGTCAGCAGCCCCAGCGAGGGCGGGCAGTCCACGAAGATGTAGTCCAGCGGCTGCTCATAGGCGCTGATGGCCCGCTGGAGCCGGCTCTCCCGGGCCACCACGGACACCAGCTCGATCTCCGCGCCCGCCAGGTCGATGGTGGCCGGGGCGCAGAACAGGCCCTCGATGTCCCGGACGGGCTGCACCACTTCGGACAGCGGACGGCTGTCGATGAGCACGTCGTAGATGGAGGGGACCTCGGCATGGTGGTCGATGCCCAGCGCGGTGCTGGCATTGCCCTGCGGATCGAGGTCGATGACCAGCACCCGGGCCCCGTGCAGCGCGAGCGAGGCCGCCAGGTTCACGGTCGTGGTGGTCTTGCCGACGCCGCCCTTCTGATTGGCGACGATCATGATGCGGGTCCGCTCCGGGCGGGGCAGCCCGCCACCGGCCCGGTACATGGCCGCGACGGTCTGCTGGGCCGCCCTGCCCACCGGGGCGTCGGCCGCCGCGGGGGCGGTATGGGCGATGTCAACGGCACCGCCCGGCGCGTCCGCCGGCTCGGACCGGGGGCCGGGGACCGGATCGGCCGTCGGCCCAGCGATATTGGCGTCGGACCGCAATGGTTCACTCTCCTCGACATGCGAAGGCTCCGTGGAGTCAAAGCCTGCCATGTCTCGGGGGTCATGAACCAGCGAGGCCCGATTACGTGTGGACAACTCGGGGGGTGTGGATACCTCGGTCACCCGTTTGGTTGGTGACGACGACTTACGGTTGCGCGGTCCGGTGGCTGCGCGACCACGGCTGATGATCCCGTGCAGCAGTGAGCGGCGTTTCACGTGAAACACGATGCCCACGCCGCGATCCCCGCGGCCGGGCGACACTCCGCTCCCGGGATATCTTCAGCTCTTTTACCCGGTTCGGAGGAATCCGGCCGCGGGGATCCGCTCAGCGTCCCCGGCGACTGCCCCGGTTGCCCCGGCTCGGCCAGCTGTCCCGGCCGCCCCGCTGGGACCGCGACGCCTTGGCCCGCTTCGCCGCGAACCGCACGCCTCCGGGGCTCTCCCCGACCTCGACCCGTACCACCGTGGAGAGGGGGTCCACCAGACCCTCGCCCACCTGCAGCACCGAGGTCTCCACCACGCCCAGCTTCCCGAGCGCCGCGCGGGCCGACTTCAGCTCCTGCTCCGCCGTGTCGCCCTTGATGGCCAGCATCTCGCCGTACGGCCGCAGCAGCGGCACGCCCCAGCCGGCCAGCCGGTCCAGCGGGGCCACTGCCCGCGCCGTGACCACATGCACCGGGGTGAAGCTCCCCAGCACTTCCTCCGCCCGGCCCCGGACCACGTTCACATGGTCGAGGCCGAGCAACTCCACCACTTCCTGGAGGAAGTTGGTGCGCCGCAGCAGCGGCTCCAGCAGCGTGATCTCCAGATCGGGCCGCACCAGCGCCAGCGGGATACCGGGCAGGCCGGCCCCCGAACCGACGTCGCAGACCGTCACCCCTTCGGGGACGACCTCCGACAGCACAGCGCAGTTCAGCAGATGGCGCTCCCAGAGCCGGGGCACCTCCCGGGGGCCGATCAGCCCCCGGCGCACCCCGGCGTCGGCCAGCAGCTCGGCGTACCGCACCGCGTCCGCCAGCCGGTCCCCGAAGACATCACCCGCCGCCTCGGGCGGGGCCGGCAGCTCGGTGCCCGGCGACTCCCCGGGCGTCCCGTCCTCACTCACGGCAGAACGACCACGCGGCGCTGCGGCTCCTCGCCCTCCGACTCGCTGCTCAGACCGGCAGCGGCCACCGCGTCGTGCACGACCTTGCGCTCGAACGGCGTCATCGGGCTCAGCTTCACCGCTTCACCGGACTCCCTGACCTGCTCCACGGCCTCCTGGGCCAGCGCGGTCAGCTTCTCCCGCTTGGTGGCGCGGAACCCCGCGATGTCCAGCATCAGCCGGCTGCGCTCACCGGTCTCCCGCAGCACCGCGAGCCGGGTCAGCTCCTGGAGCGCCTCCAGGACCTCACCGTCCCGGCCGACCAGCTTCTGCAGATCGCGCGAGGTGCCCTCGGAGATCACCGAGACCGCGGCACGGTCCGCCTCGACGTCCATGTCGATGTCGCCGTCGAGGTCCGCGATGTCCAGCAGCCCCTCGAGGTAGTCGGCCGCGATCTCGCCTTCCTGCTCCAGGCGGGTCAGGGTGTCGGCGGTGCCCTCAGCGGCCGTCGGGGTGGTGTCCGTCACGGGGGACTCCTTCATCACTTCTTGCTGTTGGGGGACTTGGGCTTGCCCGGCTGCGACTTCTTCGGCCGCTGCTTGGGCTGCTGCCGGGGCTGAGCCTTCTTCGGCTGCTCGGCGGACGGCTGGCCGCTCTCCGGCTTGCCCTGCGGGTGGGTGCCACCGGACTGCCGCTGCGACTTCGTCTGCCGCTTGGGCTGGGTCCGGGTGGCCCGCGCCGCCTCGGCGGCCTTCTTCGCCTCGACCTCGGCCGGGTCCTCCTTCAGCTTGCCCTTCTTCCGCAGCCGCTCCTGGCGCTGCTGGAAGGCCACACTGCCCGGGGTGGGGTTCCGGGTGATCACGTACATCTGCTGTCCCAGCGTCCACACGTTGGTGGTCAGCCAGTAGATCAGCACACCGACGGGGAAGTTGATGCCGAAGACGGCGAACATGATCGGGAAGATGTACATCAGCATCTTCTGCTGATTCATGAACGGCGTCTTGACCGTCAGGTCCACGTTCTTCGTCATCAGCTGGCGCTGGGTGAAGAACTGCGAGGCCGACATCAGCACGATCATCACGACCGTGACCACCCGCACGTCGGTCAGCGAGGCGCCCAGCTCGGCGAGCTTGTCCGCGCTGTCCAGGAAGCGGGCGGCGATGGGGGCACCGAAGATGGTGGCCTCACGCGCGCTGGTGACCTGCTCGGCGGTGAGCACGCCGACCTTGTCGTTGTTCGCGATGTGGTTGAGGACCTGGAAGAGCGCGATGAAGAACGGCGACTGCGCCAGGATCGGCAGACAGCTGGAGAGGGGATTCGTACCGGTCTCCCGGTACAGCTTCATCATCTCCTCGGACTGCCGCTGCTTGTCGTTCTTGTAGCGCTCCTGGATCTTCTTCATCTTCGGCTGGAGCGCCTGCATATTGCGCGTCGACTTGATCTGCTTGAAGAACAGCGGGATCAGCGCGATACGCACGACGATGACCAGGGACACGATCGACAGGCCCCAGGCCCACCCACTGTCCTCGTTGAAGACCAGGCTGTAGAGATCGTGGAAGCGGATGATGATCCACGACACAGCGTAATAGAGAGGACTGAGGATCGTGTTGATCGTGTCCACGAGTCAGACTCCTTGGGCATTGTGAGAGGCGCCCCCGGATGGGATCCGGAGGAGAGTCCGGTGCCGCCAGCGATCACGCAGACGCCGATGCCAGACGGGACGCTTGCGCGGCGGGACATGATCCACACCGCCGGGAGACCAGGGGTTGCACCGCAGGATCCGCCAGGCGGTCAGCGCGGAACCCTTGATCGCTCCGTGCCGGCCGACGGCCGTGTATCCGTAATGGGAGCACGACGGGTAGTAACGGCACACCGGCCCGAGCAGCGGGGAGATGGTCCACTGATACAGCTTGATCAGCAGCAACAGCGGGTACTTCACTGCCGTACCCCTCCCAGCAGCCGCTCCAGCGCGGCATCGAGATCCCGGGCCAGCTGTTCATGGCCAGCGGTGCCCGCCCCGGGCAGAGCCCGGACGACGACAAGGCTACCGGGGGGCATCCGGAACAGCCGGGCCCGTATGAGGTGCCGCAACCGCCGCTGCACGCGATTGCGCACCACGGCATTGCCCACCGCTTTGCTCACGACGAAACCCGCACGCACCGGAAGAGAACTCTCCCGGCCCGCGTGCGGGTCCGTACCACTGCTCAGATGGACGACGAGACGCCGGCTCCCGGCCCTGCGTCCCCGGCGCACCACGGTCGCGAAATCCTCGCGCCGCCGCAGCCGGTTCTCGGGGGGGAGCACCGCATGGACCCGTCGATCCGGCGGCGGCTCAGGCCGACAGCCGGGCGCGGCCCTTGTTGCGGCGGGCCGTGATGATGGCGCGGCCGGCACGGGTCCGCATGCGCAGCCGGAAGCCGTGGGTCTTCGCCCGACGCCGGTTGTTCGGCTGGAAAGTGCGCTTGCTCACTCGAGGGCTCCAGAAGTTTTCGGTGTTCCGGCACAGGCTGCCGAGACAGGATGCGGCGGACCGACTGGCTGCCACCGTGCGCCCACGAGGGACTCGCAACGGAACCACCACCGCTCGCGCGGGGAGGGCGGACCATCGGAGGCAGGCGGCAGCAGCCGTCGGCAATGAGACCTGGCAACGGTACGCGCGAGGTGGCCGCACGGTCAAACCGGACCCCGCCCCGTTGTACACACCCTGTGGACAACGACTTGATGTCCCCGGGCCCCGCTGACTAACGTGGCTCAACTCGACATCTATGTCCCGGTCGCCTCCGCGTCACACCTCATGACCACATCCGGCGCCACCCCTGCGAGTGAGAGAGCGTGCCCCGTGGCTGACCTACCTGCAGATCTTGCCGCGGTGTGGCCCAGGGTGCTCAGCGCCATCCTCGCCGACGGCCAGGGCGTCGAGTCCAAGGACCACCGCTGGCTCCAGGACTGCCGCCCGCTGGCCCTGGTCTCGGGCACCGCGCTGCTCGGTGTCTCCAACGAGTACGCCAAGAGCGTGCTGGAGGGCCGGCTCGCCCCGCTGATCGGCGAAGCCCTCAGCCGGGAGTGCGGCCAGCCCATCGGCCTGGCCATCACGGTCACCGCGCCGCCCCCCGAACCCCCGCCCGCCGCGGGCGGCCCGCCGGCCCCGCGCCGCCCGGAGGACCCCGCGGGGAACCCTCCGCCGCGCCGCGACCACCCCGCCCCGCCCCGCGACGGATACGACGGCGGCTACGACAGTTACGGGAAGGGCCGCTACGACGACGGCGGGGGATACGACGGCTACGGCCAGGACCTGCCGACCGCCCGGCCCGCCTACCCGGACCATCCGCAGGCGCCGCGCCCGGCGAGCGGCGGCCGGGTCCCCGGCGGCTGGCCGGGGCAGGACGCCTACCCGCAGATCCCGGCCCAGCCGGCGCGCTACGCCCGGCACGAGCCGCCGCCGTACGACTCCGGCTACCGCTCCTACGAGCACGCCGGCCCGCAGCAGCTGCCGCAGGACGCGCTGCCCGGCCAGAACAGCGGCCCCGGGCACGGCGCGGACCCCCGGGCGGGGCAGGACCGGGGCCCCGGCCCGGGCGGACCGCAGGAGGGCGCGGGCGGCGGCACGGTCTCCGGCAGCGGCGGGCCCCCCGAGCCCACCGCCCGGCTGAACCCGAAGTACCTCTTCGACACCTTCGTCATCGGCGCCTCCAACCGCTTCGCGCACGCCGCGGCGGTGGCCGTCGCCGAGTCCCCGGCCAAGGCGTACAACCCGCTGTTCATCTACGGCGAGTCGGGGCTGGGCAAGACCCATCTGCTGCACGCCATCGGGCACTACGCCCGCAGCCTCTACCCGGGCACCCGGGTGCGCTACGTCAGCTCGGAGGAGTTCACCAACGAGTTCATCAACTCGATCCGCGACGGCAAGGCGGACGCGTTCCGCAAGCGCTACCGCGACATGGACATCCTGCTGGTGGACGACATCCAGTTCCTGGCGTCGAAGGAGTCCACGCAGGAGGAGTTCTTCCACACCTTCAACACCCTGCACAACGCCAACAAGCAGATCGTGCTCTCCTCGGACCGGCCGCCCAAGCAGCTGATCACGCTGGAGGACCGGCTGCGCAACCGCTTCGAGTGGGGCCTGATCACGGACGTCCAGCCGCCCGAGCTGGAGACGCGGATCGCGATCCTGCGCAAGAAGGCCGTGCAGGAGCAGCTGAACGCGCCGCCGGCGGTGCTGGAGTTCATCGCCTCCCGGATCTCCCGCAACATCCGGGAGCTGGAGGGTGCGCTGATCCGGGTCACGGCCTTCGCCAGCCTCAACCGGCAGCCGGTGGACCTCGGGCTCACCGAGATCGTCCTCAAGGACCTGATCCCCGGCGGCGAGGAGTCGACCCCGGAGATCACGGCGGACGCGATCACCTCCGCCGTGGCCGAGTACTTCGGCCTGGGCGTGGAGGACCTGGCGGGCTCCTCGCGCAGCCGCACCCTGGTCACCGCCCGGCAGATCGCCATGTACCTGTGCCGGGAGCTGACCGACCTGTCGCTGCCCAAGATCGGCCAGCACTTCGGCGGCCGCGACCACACGACCGTCATGCACGCCGATCGCAAGATCCGGGTGCTGATGGCCGAGCGGCGGCCCATCTACAACCAGGTCACGGAGCTGACCAACCGCATCAAGAACGGCTGAGCCGGCCCTCCACGGCAGCTCCGGCCTCCACAGCGCCCCCGGGTCCTCCCGGGGGCGCTGTTCGATTTCAGGGCGCCGCGGCCCGGTCGTCCACAGAAATCGGGGTGCGCTGCCGTCCACACCCTGTGGGAACGGCGCGTCGCCCACACCGGCGTCCACAGGGTGCCGGGGTGCGCGCTGTCGCCGCAGGTCAGGATGGTGTGGAAACGTGGATATCGATCTTCCACAGGCTGTGGACAACGGGAGGGGCAGCCTGCGGTTCACCGGTGGTTTCCCCAGGCGAACCCGCTTGATCCACAGGAGGGGCCAGGTTACCCACAGGTGATCCACAAGGCTGTCCACTGTTCGGCAACACAACGCGCCGACTCACCGATGAGGGTGAATCGGGTCACAGCAAACGCCCGCACGCCTTGTGGAGAAGGGCTCCGGATTCTGTGGACGTGGCTGTGGGTAACCCGCCCGCTGCTGTGGACGTCTGTGGACGACCGGGCCCCGGTCCACAGGGACCCCCTGTTCATCCACGGATCCGTGCACAGGGCGTGTGGACAAAAAACGGCGCCTGAGCTGGGGAAAGGGAGTTATCCACGGTTTCCACAGGCCCTACTACTACTACGACACATGAAGAGCGGGGAGGTCGTTTCGAAGTGGGTGCTGTGGATGAACGGCTCTCCGGCGGCATACCCATCCCGGATCGATTTGACGCTCTCCAGCCCCTACTGTCAGTGCCGTGCGTCAGACTGGTGGCCGGTAGAACGCCAGCAAGGCAGCAAGGGCTGGGAGCAGCCAGCGACAGCAGGAGGCGGCTGAAGTGAAGATCCGGGTAGAACGCGATGTGCTCGCGGAGGCGGTCGCATGGGCCGCTCGGAGCCTGCCCGCCCGTCCGCCGGTGCCGGTTCTCGCCGGCCTGTTGCTGAAGGCCGAGGACGGGATGCTGAGCCTGTCCGGCTTCGACTACGAGGTCTCGGCCCGGGTCTCGGTGGAGGTGGACGCCGAGGAGGAGGGCACCGTCCTGGTCTCCGGCCGGCTGCTGGCCGACATCTGCCGCGCCCTGCCGAACCGCCCGGTGGAGATCTCGACCGACGGGGTGCGTGTCTCGCTCGTCTGCGGTTCGTCGCGGTTCACGCTGCACACGCTGCCGGTGGAGGAGTACCCGGCGCTGCCGCAGATGCCGACCGCGACCGGCACGGTGCCGGGTGAGGTGTTCGCGTCGGCCGTCGCCCAGGTGGCGATCGCCGCCGGCCGGGACGACACGCTGCCGGTGCTGACGGGTGTGCGGATCGAGATCGAGGGCGACACCGTCACCCTGGCCTCGACCGACCGCTACCGGTTCGCGGTGCGGGAGTTCCTGTGGAAGCCGGAGATCGCCGATGTGTCGGCGGTGGCGCTGGTGCCGGCGAAGACGCTGCTGGACACCGCGAAGTCGCTCAGCGGCGGCGAGACGGTGTCGCTGGCGCTGTCCGGCTCGGGCTCCGGCGAGGGCCTGATCGGTTTCGAGGGCGCGGGCCGGCGGACCACCACGCGGCTGCTGGAGGGCGATCTGCCGAAGTACCGCACCCTGTTCCCGACCGAGTTCAACTCGGTGGCGGTGATCGAGACGGCGCCGTTCGTGGAGGCCGTCAAGCGCGTGGCCCTGGTGGCCGAGCGGAACACCCCGGTGCGGCTGAGCTTCGAGCAGGGCGTGCTGACCCTGGAGGCGGGGTCGAGCGACGACGCACAGGCTGTGGAGCGGGTGGACGCGGAGCTGGAGGGCGACGACATCTCGATCGCCTTCAACCCGGGCTTCCTGCTGGAGGGCCTGAGCGCGATCGACTCGCCGGTGGCGCAGCTGGCGTTCACGACCTCGACGAAGCCGGCCCTGCTGAGCGGGCGTCCCGCCAAGGACGCCGAGGCGGACCAGGCGTACAAGTACCTGATCATGCCGGTGCGGCTCTCGGGCTGACCCGCGGCCACGGCGGGCCGGGCGGGAGCGCGAGGGTCGGCCGGATGAGCGGCTGACCCCGCAGGTGAGCGCGGGGGTGCGGGCGTAGGCTCGGCGGGAAGCGTTAAGCACGATGAAGGAGTCCTGATGGAACTGGGTCTCGTCGGCCTGGGCAAAATGGGCGGGAACATGCGCGAGCGCATCCGCCGTGCCGGTCACACCGTCGTCGGGTATGCCCACCAGCGGGATGTCTCGGACGTGCACAGCCTCAAGGAGCTGGTGGACTCGCTGGCCGCGCCCCGTGTGGTGTGGCTGATGGTCCCGGCCGGTGAGGCGACGCAGTCGACCATCGACGAGCTGGCCGAGCTGCTCGACCCCGGGGACATCGTGGTCGACGGCGGGAACTCGCGGTGGACCGATGACGAGAAGCACGCCCGCGAGCTGGCGGCCAAGGGCATCGGCTTCGTGGACTGCGGTGTCTCCGGCGGCGTGTGGGGCCTGGAGAACGGCTACGCCCTCATGTACGGCGGTGAGGCCGAGCACGTGGCGCGGGTGCAGCCGATCTTCGACGCGCTCAAGCCGGCGGGCGAGTTCGGCTCCGTCCACGCGGGCAAGGTGGGTGCCGGGCACTTCGCGAAGATGGTCCACAACGGCATCGAGTACGCCATGATGCAGGCCTTCGCGGAGGGCTGGGAGCTGCTGGAGACCGTGGACTCGGTCACCGATGTGCGCGAGGTCTTCCGGTCCTGGCAGGAGGGCACGGTGATCCGGTCCTGGCTGCTGGACCTGTCGGTGCGGGCACTGGACGACGACGAGCACCTGGAGCAGCTGCGCGGGTACGCGGCGGACTCGGGCGAGGGGCGCTGGACGGTGGAGGCGGCGATCGATCACGCGGTGCCGCTGCCGGCGATCACGGCGTCGCTGTTCGCGCGGTTCGGTTCGCGCCAGGACGACTCCCCGCAGATGAAGATGATCGCGGCGCTGCGCAACCAGTTCGGCGGTCACGCGGTCGAGAGCAAGTAGCGGCGGCCGGACCGGCGGGGGCGCATTGTGCATGTGACGCATCTGTCGCTGGCCGACTTCCGGTCCTATGCCCGGGCCGAGGTGGAACTCGGCCCGGGCGTTTCGTCGTTCGTGGGCCCGAACGGGCAGGGGAAGACGAATCTGGTCGAGGCGGTCGGTTATCTGGCGACGCTGGGCAGCCATCGGGTGTCCTCGGACGCGCCGCTGGTGCGCTCGGGCGCGGAGCGCGCGGTGGTGCGGGCCGCGGTGGTGGAGGGGGACCGCCGGCAGCTGGTGGAGCTGGAGCTGAACCCGGGTCGGGCGAACCGGGCGCGGATCAACCGTTCCTCGCAGGTGCGGCCGCGCGATCTGCTGGGGATCGTGCGGACGGTGCTGTTCGCGCCGGAGGATCTGGCCCTGGTGAAGGGGGATCCCGGGGACCGGCGGCGGTTTCTGGACGAGCTGGTCACGGCGCGGGTGCCGCGGCTGGCGGGGGTGCGGTCGGACTACGAGCGGGTGCTGCGGCAGCGCAACACGTTGCTGAAGTCGGCGGCGATGGCGCGGCGGCACGGTGGTCGCGGGGTGGATCTGACGACGCTGGATGTGTGGGATCAGCATCTCGCGCGGGCGGGTGCGGAGTTGTGGGGGCAGCGGCTGGGGCTGCTGGCGGCGCTGGGCCCGCTGGCGGACGCGGCGTACGAGGAGCTGGCGCCGGCGGGTGGCCCGGTGGGGCTCGACTACCGTGCGGCGGCCTCGGAGGAGCCGGTGGACGCGGTGGGGCGTGAGGAGCTGTACGGGCTGCTGCTGGCCGCGCTGGGGGAGGCGCGGAAGCGGGAGATCGAGCGCGGGGTGACGCTCGTGGGTCCGCACCGGGACGAACTCGTGCTGCGGCTGGGGGAGTTGCCCGCGAAGGGGTACGCGAGTCACGGCGAGTCGTGGTCGCTGGCGCTGGCGTTGCGGCTGGCGGCGTACGAGCTGCTGCGGCAGGAGGGGCCCGAGCCGGTGCTGGTGCTGGACGATGTGTTCGCGGAACTGGACGCGCGGCGGCGGGAGCGGCTGGCGGGTCTGGTGTCGGGTGGTGAGCAGGTGCTGGTGACGGCGGCGGTGCCGGAGGACGTACCGGCGGTGCTGGCGGGGGCGCGGTTCGCGGTGTCCGGGGGGCGGGTTGAGCGTGAGTAGCGGGGAGGAGCCGCAGGAGCGGAAGGCGCCGGAGCCGTCGGGGGTGGATCTGGCGCGGGTGGCGCTGCGGGCGGCGAAGGCGCGGGCCAAGGAGCGCGGTGATCAGGCGGGTCAGCGGCGGCAGGCGCGGCGGGGCGGCGGGCTGCGGTCCGGCGCGCGTCCCGGGGGGCGGGATCCGCTGCTGCTGGGGGCGGCGGTGGAGCGGCTGCGGGTGGAGCGCGGCTGGGAGGTTCCGCTGGCGGTGGGCGGGGTGATGGGCCGCTGGCCGGAGTTGGTGGGGCCGGAGATCGCCGCGCACTGTGTGCCGTTGTCGTTCGACGAGGCGGAGCGGGTGTTGTCGGTGCGCTGTGATTCGACGGCGTGGGCGACGCAGTTGCGGTGGATGGCCTCGGATGTGCTGCGGAAGCTGAACGCGGATGTGGGCCGGGACTCGGTGCGGTTGATCAAGGTGCTGGGTCCCGGGGGGCCGCCGCGGCAGGGTGGCGGGGGCCGGTTGCGGGCGCCCGGGAGCAGGGGTCCGGGGGACACGTACGGGTAGGTCCGCGGGGTGCGCGATGTGATGCCGGTCACGTCGCTGTGGGTTGACAGGCGAAGGCGCTGAGCGCCGCCTGGAGCGGATGCGGCCCCTGGGCTGCATATGGGGAGTCGGGGGATGCCAGTTCAGGGCGGCACATGCGGACTCAGGGCCCGGCAAACCGCCATCGAGGTTGGCGCTAGCGGTAGAATGGACGGGATCCGTGCTGTGCGGACCATGTCGAACGACGCAGCCGTTTCTGTGGGAACGCAGACGGCTCGCGCTGTGCCAGAAAGGGCGCTTCGTGGCCGATTCCGGCGATTCCAACAAGAACATCCCGACCCCCGGTGACGCACCGGAGGTCGCGCTCGGTGTGCCGGCGGACGGTGGCGCGGCGTACGACGCCAGCGCGATCACGGTGCTGGAGGGTCTGGACGCGGTCCGCAAGCGGCCGGGCATGTACATCGGATCGACCGGTGAGCGTGGTCTGCATCACCTGGTGCAGGAGGTCGTCGACAACTCGGTCGACGAGGCGCTGGCCGGCCACGCGGACCGGATCGATGTGACGATCCTGGCCGACGGCGGGGTCCGGGTCGTGGACAACGGCCGGGGTATCCCGGTCGGCATGGTGCCCTCCGAGGGCAAGCCCGCGGTCGAGGTCGTGCTGACCGTGCTGCACGCCGGCGGCAAGTTCGGCGGCGGCGGTTACGCGGTCTCCGGTGGTCTGCACGGCGTGGGTGTGTCGGTGGTGAACGCGCTGTCCACCAGGGTGGCGGTGGAGATCCGCCGGGACGGCCACCGCTGGACGCAGGAGTACGAGCTGGGGGTGCCGGTCGCTCCCCTCGCGCAGCACGAGGAGGTCTCGGACACCGGGACCACGGTCACCTTCTGGGCCGACGGCGACATCTTCGAGACGACGGACTACTCGTTCGAGACGCTCTCGCGCCGGTTCCAGGAGATGGCGTTCCTGAACAAGGGCCTGACCATCACCCTCACCGACGAGCGCGCGGCGGCGAAGCAGACCTCGGGCGCCGACTCGGCGAGCCCCGAGGACGACGACAAGCCGCGTTCGGTGAGCTACCACTACGAGGGCGGCATCGCCGACTTCGTGCGCCACCTCAACTCCCGCAAGGGCGAGCCGGTGCACCCCTCGGTGATCGAGATCGACGCCGAGGACCCCGAGCGCCATCTCTCGGTGGACATCGCGATGCAGTGGAACACCCAGTACAGCGAGGGTGTCTACAGTTTCGCGAACATCATCCACACCCACGAGGGCGGCACCCACGAGGAGGGCTTCAGGTCGGCGCTCACCGCGCTGGTCAACCGGTACGCCCGGGACAAGAAGCTGCTCCGCGAGAAGGACGACAACCTCACCGGTGAGGACATCCGCGAGGGTCTGACGGCGATCATCTCGATCAAGCTCAGCGAGCCGCAGTTCGAGGGCCAGACCAAGACGAAGCTGGGCAACACCGAGGCGAAGACCTTCGTGCAGAAGGTCGTTCACGAACACTTCGCCGACTGGCTGGACCGCAACCCCACCGAGGCGGCGGACATCGTCCGCAAGTCCATCCAGGCCGCGACCGCCCGGGTGGCGGCCCGCAAGGCGCGCGATCTCACCCGCCGCAAGGGCCTGCTGGAGACGGCCTCGCTGCCGGGCAAGCTCAGCGACTGCCAGTCGAACGACGCGGCCAAGTGCGAGATCTTCATCGTGGAGGGCGACTCGGCGGGCGGCAGCGCCAAGGCCGGCCGTGACCCGCAGTTCCAGGCGATCCTCCCGATCCGCGGCAAGATCCTCAACGTGGAGAAGGCCCGGATCGACAAGGTCCTCCAGAACACCGAGGTCCAGGCGCTGATCTCGGCGTTCGGCACCGGGATCCACGAGGACTTCGACATCGAGAAGCTCCGCTATCACAAGATCATCCTGATGGCGGACGCCGATGTCGACGGTCAGCACATCAACACCCTGCTGCTCACCCTCCTCTTCCGCTTCATGCGTCCGCTGGTGGAGGCCGGGCACGTCTTCCTCTCCCAGCCGCCGCTGTACAAGATCAAGTGGGGCCGGGACGAGTTCGAGTACGCCTACTCCGACCGCGAGCGCGACTCGCTGGTCCTGCTGGGCCGCGAGCGCGGCAAGCGCATCCGCGAGGACTCCATCCAGCGGTTCAAGGGTCTGGGCGAGATGAACGCCGAGGAACTGCGCGTGACCACCATGGACGTGGCCCACCGGGTGCTGCGCCAGGTGACGCTGGACGACGCGGCGGCCGCCGACGATCTGTTCTCCATCCTCATGGGCGAGGACGTGGAGGCCCGGCGGTCCTTCATCCAGCGCAACGCCAAGGACGTCCGGTTCCTGGACATCTGAGCGCATCCCACCTGGCAGTTTGAGCAGCTGAGAGGAATCTGACTTCAGTCATGGCCGACGACATCACCCCCACCTCGGACGGCGGGGACTCCCCCGTCGTCGAGAACCCCGCCGCGGTGCTCGAAGAGGAAGTCACCCAGCGCATCGAGCCGGTCACGCTCGAAACCGAGATGCAGCGCTCGTATCTCGACTACGCGATGAGCGTGATCGTCTCCCGTGCGCTGCCCGACGTGCGCGACGGCCTCAAGCCGGTGCACCGGCGTGTGCTGTACGCGATGTACGACGGCGGGTACCGCCCCGAGCGCGGCTTCTACAAGTGCGCGCGCGTCGTCGGCGACGTGATGGGTACGTACCACCCGCACGGTGACAGCTCCATCTACGACGCCCTGGTGCGCCTGGCCCAGACCTGGTCGATGCGGATGCCGCTGGTCGACTCCAACGGCAACTTCGGCTCCCCGGGCAACGACCCGGCCGCCGCCATGCGGTACACCGAGTGCCGGATGGCGCCGCTGGCCATGGAGATGCTGCGGGACATCGACGAGGAGACCGTCGACTTCCAGGACAACTACGACGGCCGCAACCAGGAGCCGACGGTCCTGCCGTCCCGGTTCCCCTCCCTCCTCATCAACGGCTCGGCCGGTATCGCGGTCGGCATGGCCACCAACATCCCGCCGCACAACCTGCGCGAGGTGGCGGCCGGCGCCCAGTGGTACCTGGAGCACCCGGAGGCAACCTCCGAGGAGCTGCTGGAAGCCCTGATGGAGCGGATCAAGGGCCCCGACTTCCCGACCGGCGCGCTGGTGGTGGGCCGCAAGGGCATCGAGGAGGCGTACCGCACCGGGCGCGGCTCGATCACGATGCGCTCCGTGGTGGCGGTGGAGGAGATCCAGGGCCGGCAGTGCCTGGTGGTCACCGAGCTGCCCTACCAGGTCAACCCGGACAACCTGGCGCTGAAGATCGCCGACCTGGTGAAGGACGGGCGGGTCGGCGGCATCGCCGACGTGCGGGACGAGAGCTCCTCGCGCACCGGCCGGCGGCTGGTGATCGTCCTCAAGCGGGACGCCGTCGCCAAGGTGGTGCTCAACAACCTCTACAAGCACACCGACCTCCAGACCAACTTCGGCGCCAACATGCTGGCGCTGGTGGACGGGGTGCCGCGCACCCTGTCGCTGGACGCGTTCATCCGCAACTGGGTGAGCCACCAGATCGACGTGATCGTGCGCCGTACCCGCTACCGGCTGCGCAAGGCCGAGGAGCGGGCGCACATCCTGCGCGGCCTGCTCAAGGCGCTGGACGCGATCGACGAGGTCATCGCGCTGATCCGGCGCTCGGACACGGCCGATGTGGCGCGCGGCGGCCTGATGCGGCTGCTGGAGATCGACGAGATCCAGGCGAACGCGATCCTGGAGATGCAGCTGCGCCGGCTCGCCGCCCTGGAGCGGCAGCGGATCACCGCCGAGCACGACGAACTCCAGGCGAAGATCGACGAGTACAACGCGATCCTGGCCTCGCCCGAGCGGCAGCGGACCATCATCTCCGAGGAACTGGCGGCGATCGTCGCCAAGTTCGGGGACGACCGGCGGACCGCGCTGGTGCCGTTCGAGGGCGACATGTCCATCGAGGACCTGATCGCCGAAGAGGACATCGTCGTCACCATCACCCGCGGCGGCTACGTCAAGCGCACCAAGACGGTGGACTACCGGGCGCAGAAGCGCGGCGGCAAGGGCGTGCGCGGCACCAAGCTGCGCGAGGACGACATCGTCGACCACTTCTTCGTCTCCACCACGCACCACTGGCTGCTGTTCTTCACCAACAAGGGCCGGGTGTACCGGGCGAAGGCGTACGAGCTGCCGGACGCCGGGCGCGAGGCGCGCGGGCAGCACGTGGCGAACCTGCTGGCGTTCCAGCCCGACGAGCGGATCGCGGAGATCCTGGCGGTGCGGGACTACGAGGCGGCGCCGTACCTGGTGCTGGCCACGAAGTCGGGTCTGGTGAAGAAAACGCCACTGAAGGATTACGACTCGCCGCGCTCGGGCGGGGTCATCGCCATCAACCTGCGGGAGATGGAGGACGGCCGCGACGACGAGCTGATCGGTGCCGAGCTGGTGTCGGCGGACGACGATCTGCTGCTGATCAGCAAGAAGGCGCAGTCGATCCGGTTCACCGCGACCGACGACTCGCTGCGGCCGATGGGGCGGGCGACCTCGGGCGTGAAGGGGATGAGTTTCCGCCCCGGTGACGAGCTGCTGTCGATGAACGTGGTGCGGGCGGGCACGTATGTGTTCACCGCCACCGACGGCGGATACGCCAAGCGCACGCCGGTGGACGAGTACCGGGTGCAGGGCCGTGGCGGGCTCGGCATCAAGGCGGCGAAGATCGTCGAGGACCGCGGTTCGCTGGTCGGCGCGCTGGTGGTGGAGGCCACCGATGAGATCCTGGCGATCACCCTCTCCGGTGGCGTGATCCGTACCCGGGTGAACGAGGTGCGGGAGACCGGGCGTGACACCATGGGCGTCCAGCTCATCAACCTCGGGAAGCGGGATGCCGTTGTCGGTATCGCACGCAACGCCGAGGCGGGCCGGGAGGCTGAGGAGGTCGAGGCCATCGAGGGCGCCGAAGGTGCCGAGAGCGGCCTGGGCCCGGTCACGAGCGACGAGGAGTAGGTGTGAGGGGTGCCGCGGGCGCCGCGCAGGGCGGTACGAGCGGTACGAGCAGTGAGGCCGGGCCACAGTCCGCCGGGCCGTCCCAGGAAGAGACGACTCGTGGGGGTTCCACGATGACCAGCGCCAGACCGGTGGATCCTTACTCACAGGACGGGCAGACCTACCACCCGCCGCAGGCCTACCCGGCGCCGCCGGGCGGTGCCCCGTCGGTGGGGCCGCAGCAGGGCGGCGGCGGTACCGACGGGGCGGGCGTGCGCCGGCCGCGCACCGGCGCCCGTACGGTGCCGCGCACCCGCAAGGCGCGGCTGCGGGTGGCCAAGGCCGACCCGTGGTCGGTGATGAAGGTCAGCTTCCTGCTGTCGATAGCGATCGGGATCTGCACGATCATCGCCGTGTGGGTGCTGTGGATGGTCATGGACGCGATGGGGGTCTTCTCCTCCATCGGTGACGTGATCATCGAGGCGACCGGCTCGGAGGACGGCTCGGGCTTCGACCTGGAGGCGTTCCTGTCGCTGCCGCGCGTGCTGATGTTCACGACGCTGATCGCGGTGATCAACGTGGTGCTGGCCACCGCGCTGGCCACGCTGGGGGCCTTCATCTACAACCTGTCGGCGGGTTTCGTCGGCGGTGTGGAGGTCACGCTGGCGGAGGACGAGTAACCGCAGTTCAGGGTCCCGCACACCGATTTGGGAAGCGGGGCCGGGATGCGCTAACCTTGCCGTGCGCGAGGGGCTATAGCTCAGATGGTTAGAGCGCATCCCTGATAAGGATGAGGCCACAGGTTCAAGTCCTGTTAGCCCCACCGGTAGAGAACGGCCCCGGTCATCAGTGACCGGGGCCGTTCCGCGTCCGGGGAGGGGAAGCCCGGCCCGCGCCGTCCCCTTGACAGCGGCCGTCGGCCGTACTCATTCGGTATCATCGGGCGGCGGATGATTCGTTCACGTCGAAGAAGGACGAGGTAGCGCGGTGAAGAAGCTCCTCCTGGTCGCACTGGCCACCGTCGGTGGTCTCCTCGTGTACCGCCAGCTCCAGGCCAAGAAGGCCGAGGACGACCTGTGGACGGAGGCCACGGACACGGTTCCGGCCGACTCCGCTCCTGCGGGCGTCTGACTCCCGTCGTCAAACTTTCGGGCCCCCCACCGCTGATCGCGGTCGGGGGCCCGTGGTGTGTGTGCCGGGGGAAGCGGCGTGGTGGGCGCCGGGGGCGCCGGGCGGCCGGAGAGGGGGCCGGGGGCGCGGAGCGGGGTGTTGCGGGCCGCTGGGGGCCCGGCACGGCGCTCCGCGGCGGCGTGGTCAGCCCTGGTGGCTCTCGTAGTGCTCGACGGCCTCTCTGGTCCGGGCGATGCCGTAGATCCGCAGGAACTCGGCGAGTTCGGGGTGGCTGTCGGCGAGCAGCCGGGAGGCGCTCTGGATCTCGGTGGCGTCGGAGACCGAGCGCAGCAGGGCCTGGATCTCGCGGACGACGCGCTTGGTGGGGTTGGCGGGGATGCCGAGCGAGCCGGAGCGCGCGCCGCCGGTCCGGTCGCCGAGCACGTTGCCGCCGGAGTTGCGGCGGATCTCCTCCATGGCGGCGGTGGCCTCGGCGGCGCTCAGGTGGCCGGCGCGCACGTCGGTGGCCAGTTCCTGGAGGGCGCGGACCCGCTGGACGACGGCCGGGTTGCCGATCTTGGCGCGCTGTCCGCTCATCAGCTGGGACAGCATCGGCGCCGAGAGGCCGAGGACCACGGCGAGTCGTGCCTGGTTGAGGCCGAGGTCGGCGATCAGCCGGCGGAAGAGCGTGCCGAGCGGCTCGCCGTACCAGGTGGTCTGCTGCTCTCTCGCCTTTTCGGTGGCCTCCTGTTGCGCTGAGTCCATCGTGTCTCCCCTTTGTTCTCCCCTGATCGCTTCACGTGAGCGAAGTTGCGCGTCATCCTACGGAGCGAGGTGGCGCGGGGCGATACCCGGTCGGTTTCCGGTGGGAAGATTGGGTACGCTAGGCCGTGGCCGGATCGGCCCCGGGGCCTTAGCTCAGTTGGTAGAGCGCCGTCTTTGCATGGCGGATGTCAGGAGTTCGACTCTCCTAGGCTCCACAATCAAATGCCCTCTGACCTGCGGAAACGGAGATTTTGGGGGCATTTTTCGCGCCCATTGACGGGCGCATCGGTGCTCGCTGGGCCCAGAGGCGGCCCCTACCTCCCAAGGGATTTGCACTTCCTCCCGCCCAGAATGCCGGCACCACGGACGGCATGAGCGGCACGGTTTCGCCGCGAGGCCGGACGGACGGGGTCGCCCGGCCTCGCGGTGGCCGCCAGGCCGGGCCCCGCTCCGTGGGGCCACGGGTCGGAGTCAGTCGGCATGGGGGCGGAAGAACTCAGCAGACGCCAACTGGATGGCGGAGCCGGGACGCAGCAGCTCGACGGTGTCGGGCCATCGCTCGGGGGGCGGAAGTTCGAGCGCGGCAGAAAGCACCGTCGCGAACCGCGGCATCATGGGGAACGCCACGGTGGCCAAGAGGCGGGCGGCAGCGAGTTCGAGCGCGATCGTGGTCCGGTCGTCGTCCCTCCATTCCTCGCCGTCCGAGATCGGCCGCTGCGCCCTGCTGAAATGGACGGTGTCGGTGACGAGCCTCTGGAGTCCCGCAGCAGCCTGACGCAGCGAGAAGCCGTCCGGACCCAGGTTTACGGTCATGTCGGTCAGGCGAGATCCCAACAGGGCAAGGAAGGCGATGTGTTCAGGCGTCCAATTCCCGGCGTCCGGTGCGCGCCCGCCATGATGCCGGTCGACACGGGAGCCGAGGTCGTTCAACCATGCCTGCCAGGTACCGATGAGCTGCTCGCTCACGACCGCGTCGAATGCCGTGCGGCGGAAGTCCGTGCGCTCGCCCTCCCCGCGCGTGCTGGAGAGGTAGAAGCGCACGGCGTCCACGCTGCCGGGATGCAGGATCTCCTTGCCCCAGATGGCGTGCCTCCTGCTGGTCGAGAACTTGTCGCCCTCCAACAGGTAGAACTCGTTGACGTGGTAGTCGATGTCGGGACGCCACTCGGGGAACGCCAACCGGTAGAGAGCCGGGTAAAGCACGCCGTGGTAAAAGCTGTTGTCGTAGCCGAAGAAGTGGACAATCTTCCACTCCTCGCGTGGTTCGAGGGCGGACCAGTCCTCGCCGAGCTGCCGCCCGAGGCGCTCCACACCGTGGAGAAAGCCGAACGACATCTCCGGCCAGACCCAGACGACCTGCCCCTCAGCCTCTTTCTCCGAGGGTGAGACCCCCCATTCGGCAGGATGGCTCACCGGAATGTCGAGGTCCTTCCGGACCCCCAAACGGTGGGCCAGCTCACGTAGCCGAGCCGGCACTCTGCCCTCCCGATGGTGCTCCCGCACCTCGTCGAGCAGTTTCCCGAGGGAGAGTGTGAATCGCCTTACGGTGGCGCGGCGCGGGGGCGCCTCCGAGAGTGCGGAGCGCGGGCAGAGGAGGTCGACGACCTGATTGGGCTCGCCGCACTCCTCACAGATGTTGCCTCCGGTCCCGGCTCGGCAGTGGGGGCAGCCGCCGCTGACGTCGGCCTCGTACAGGTAGTCCCCGCTTTCACCGTCGACGAGGGCATCGCCGTTCTGCCAGGTCACCGCCTCGGAGTTGACGAGTCGGGAGAAGTACCGCCTCAGGTCGTCCGCGTACCCGGGACTGGCACTTGTCACGGTGTACTGGTCGGGTGTGATGTCCATCAGCCGCAGTGTCTCGGCGATCTCGGCGCTGAACCGGGCGGCGATCCGATCCGGCGTTGTCCCGTCGCGCCGGGCGGCGGAGGGGACGTAGCTCTGAAAGTCGTCGCTGCCAGTCAGATGCCAAGCGCGGCAGCCATTCATCCGCTGGAAGCGCACATAGGCGTCGGCGCCGAGGTAGGGGCCGGACAAGTGTCCGAGGTGGAGGTCGCCGTTGGGCGTCGGTGGGGTGGAGAAGACGAAGACGGGACGGTCGCCGATGCTGCCCCGGGCGGAAGCCGCGGCCAAGGCCTGTTCCGGATCCCTGCCGTACTGCGTCAGAAAGACCAGATCAGCTGTTCCCTTATTCTCCAGCACATGCGACTCGAAGGGCTCGAAGCGTGCGATGGTGCCGGGGCCGACAGGGTGGCGGACGCCGGCGCCGGCCACGATGTCGCCGTGGCCGGCGACGATGATGAACATCTCTGTCTCGTCGTGGTGGTGGCTTTCGGTGCGGCCGCCCGGGGGCACGCGCCCCCAGCTCACCCCGCCACCCAGCCCGTCCACCGCACGCATGTCGATGCCGAAAGCCTTCCGGAGTCCGGCCGGGTCGTACCTGTCGATGATCACGCTGAAGCCCTTTCTGCACTGTTGGGAAGACGCACCAATCCCGCCGCTTCGGCGGCGATGGCGGGCGCGAGTCGGTAGCCGGCGCCGTTGCACGCCCCAGCGAGCACCAGGCTGCTGCCGGGGTCGAGTGCGGTCACCACGGGTTCCCGCGAGGGGCTGTAGGCGTCACAGAAGGCGCGCCCCGAGACGGCTGTGCCGACCAGCTGGGGGGCGTACCGGCCCAACACTTCCCGTGCCTCGCGGAGGTTGTCGGCGGACACGTCCGTGGCGATTGCGTCAGGCTCGACATCCCACTCCTGGCACGTGTAGCTGAACAGCCAGTGACCCCGATGGTGCAGGGGCAGCAGAAAAGCGTCCTCGTCGTGGAAGACCATGACGTGGTCGCCGTCGCGGGGCCGGACGTCGAGATGCAGCGCCACGACCTTCTTCACGCGGATGTCCAGCGGTTCGACGTATTCCCGCCATGGGCCGGACGCCACCCAGGGGCCGGGGGCGAGCACGGCGCATCGGGCCCGCAAGCGCTCGCCGTTGCCGAGCGACAGGACTACGGCATCGTCCCCCAGATCCAGGTCCGTCACCCGCACTCCCTCCCGGACCGAGGCAGCCGGACAGAGCGTTCGCGCCAGGTGCAGGGTGAGTTGGTGGGCGTCGGCGTAATGGCAGGCACCGCCCTGCCAGACCACGTGCCCCGTGGGAACCTTGATCCTCGGGTCCGGGACGCTGTCCACACGACGCAGATGGGAACTGTCGAGATAGGCGCGGTCGATATCCTCCGCCGACGACTCACTGGCCAGCACCGTCATGGGCAACCCATGGATGGGCACTGCGGGCTCACTCTCCAGGAGGCGCGCGTAGTGGTCCTGGCTGTAGGACGCCATCCGGCGCACCCGCTCGGTGGCACCGCGCGGCAGGTGCAGGGCGGCGGATCGCCTTGTCGCACCGGAGCCCAGGCCGTCGCGCTCCAGAACCACCACCGAGGCGCCGGGGGCGTCGCGCAGGACCGCGTGGGCGGTCGCGCAGCCGATGATGCCGCCGCCCACCACAGCCACATCCACTGTTGTCTGCACCGTTGGGCTCCTCGCTCACGGGTTGGGGGCCGATGCCTTCGCCGACCATTCGATGAAGGAGGGCAGCTGCTCGTCGCTGCGCCGACCGCAGAGGCGATCGACGATGCGCCGGCTCCGCCAGGCATTGAGGCTGAGGTTGACATCGGCCAGCCCGCGCTGGCTGCGGACCGCGTTCTGGAAGAAGATGTTGTGCCCGGGGGGGCCGTCCCAGCGCACCGCGAAGTCGGGATCCACCCGGGGCTCGGTCCCTTCCCACTCCAGCCGGTTGGCCAGAGGGCCGAGGAAGTCCAGGGGGGCGGGGACGAACCCGGTCGCCCAGACCACCACGTCGGCCTCGAAGCGCTCCTCCGACGCGGGGTGGTCGCAGTGCCGGGTGGTGACAACCCAGCTGCCGTCGACCCCGGCGGACAGTCCCGTCGTCTCACGGTTGGGATACAGCCCGACGAGGTCGTCCAGGCCGTCGATGAACCTGCGGGCGTAGAGCCTCTGGTAGACCGAGCGCAGTGTGCTCTCGGAGATCCCGTCGCTGCTGAGGACATACTTCGTGTTGAACGCCTCCCGTAGTTCCGGCGGCAAGGCGTAGAAGTACTCCGAGTGGCAGGGCATGAAGAAGTCGTTGGTGAAGGGCGAGTCGTCGATCGGGAAGAAGTTGCGCCGCCGCGAGATCCACGACACCCGCCGGGGCTGCTCTGCGCCTTGCCGCGCCGCGAGGTACTCGAACGCCTCGGCGCCGGACTGGCCGCCCCCGACCACCACCACCCGCTTGCCCCCGGTGCCGGGGAGGCGCCGCACGAACTCGCTGACGTGGAAGTTCGTGGCGTCCAGGTGGGGCACGGCGTACTCGGGTACGGACGGGCGGTTGCCCACCCCCACAACGAGGTTATCGGCCGTTACTGTCCGGCGATCGGTCTGTACCCGGAATACCCCGTCGAAGTCGACCTCACGGACGTTCTCGCCGAAGACCACGTTCTCGTTGCGCCGACAGGCCCAGTCGAGGTATTCCCGGAACTCCTCCCGCGCGACGGAGGTGAAGCGCGCGTTGATGAAGTGGTGAATTCTCCCCTGGTCGTGCAGGTAGGCGAGGAACGAGAAAGGGTTGGTCGGATCGGCGAGCGTGACCAGGTCTTTGAAGAGCGACACCTGGAGCGAACTGCCAGGGATCTGCTGCCCGTCGTGCCAGCTGAAGCGCTCCTTCCGATCGAGGAAGAGGTTCGACAGCGAGCGAACCGGATGGAGAAGTGAAGCGAGGCTCAAATTGGCTGGCCCGGCGCCGATGCCCACGCAGTGGTAATGGCCCCGTTGGACCTCGGATTTATCATGACGCATGTGCCGACCTCTCTTGTCCGTGGTGACGTCGAACACGGGAGACAAGGCGGTGGGGGTTCGCGTTCGTGGATACCCACTGTGCGGACGTGATCGTCCGCAGCCGGGGCCCGCGACGCCTGCCGGTGTCCGGGTCGCGGGCGCGAGGCCACGACTCCCACGTGCTGGTCTCGGTACTCAATTCGTCCGTCAGATCGACGGTTTCGTCATTGGCTACGGCCGGACCGGCGGATCAGGCTCGGACCACCCCGTTGCCATCGGCGCGGTCCATGAGGCGCGACCGCCACCACCGCTGTCCCTCCGGCGGAAGCGTGTCGATGGGGTCGTGATACTCGTAGAGCCGGTCGAGTTCTTTCTCGTCATCCGCGTCCAGGCGGGTGCGGTAGTTCTTCGCCCAATAGGAGATGCCCAGGGTGCGGTCGTAGTCGGAGACTTGATGTACCCACCGCTTTCCCACGTAGGGCACGTCGCAGACCACACGGGGGGTGGCGAACCCGGGAAGGTATCCCATGATGGAGTGCTGGAGTTCCTGGGCCTCGGCAACTGAGGTCCGCCAGTGCTCGCTGCCGGGGATCATGTCGCACATATAGACGTAGTAGGGCATGATCGTGGCGGAGTCGAGGAGCGCAAAGGACAGGTCGAGAAGCGCTTCTGTGGAATCGTTCACGGACCGCAGGAGCACCGCCTGGTTCCGGACATCCCGCAGCCCCGTCTCAAGCAGCGCCCGAGAGGCCGCCGCGACGCTGGAGGTGATCTGCTGGGCGGCGTTCGCGTGTGTGTGGAATGCGATCTGCACGCCCCGCGGTCGGGCGAGAGCCGTCAGCCGGCGCAGTCCGGCGAGTACTGCCGGATCAGTCCAGTGGTGGGGCAGTCCGATCAGCGCTTTGCTGGCCAGCCGGATGTCGCGTACGGACTCGATCTCCAGCAGCTCCGTGACGAACGCCTCCACCCGGGGCCACGGAAGGTTGGCGATGTCTCCACCCGAGACCACGACGTCGCGTACGGTTGGCGTGGCGCGTAGGTAGTCGAGGACAGCCGCAACGCGGGCCTGCGGACGCAACGAGAACCGCAGCTTCTCCACCTGGGCGGTGGAGTTCCCCACCAGGTCCATGCGGGTGCAGTGTCCGCAGTACTGCGGACAGGTGGCCACCAGCTCGACCAGCGCCTTCGTCGGATAGCGGTGTGTGAGCCCCTCCGCCGACCACATCTCGCGCTCGTGCAGGGAATCGCGCTGGGCGTAGGGGTGGGAGGGGAAGTCACGGCGGCGATCGGAGAACACCGGCAGCATGTAACGGCGGACCGGATCCTCGTAGTAGGCGTCGGTGAGTTGGCCCGAGCGGTGGGACATGACCGCGGGAGCGATCGTGTTGATCACGTGCGGGGTGAGAAGCATGGACATCGTGGCGCGCTCCCGCTGGTCGCGCTCGAGGTCGGCGAAGAAGACGTCCCCGAGGAGGTTCCCGGTCACCTCCCTGAGCTGGCGTGCGTTCTTGACGCAGTGGGCCCGCTGCCACTGTGCGGAGTTCCACTCCTCGTCCGTGACCGCGCGCCAGCCGGGTAAGCGACGCGGATCGGGCTCCTCCGCCTCGTGCCGGCGATAGGTGTACGGCTGGTGCGGGATGCTAGACATAGGTCCTCTCAAATGGACATCGTCCGACTCTCGCAGGAAGAGGGGTCAGGGAGGCGACCGCAGCGTGGGGGCGCACACGCTCGCGCCTGTGGAGACCTGCGCCAACGCGGTTGCCCCCGCCCTGGCACGCCGGTAGGACTCACTCACGTCGACCAGCACGTCGTGCAGCGGCTGCGCCACCGCTGCGATGCGCGGCAGAACGGCCTCGACCCGGGCCTGCCACACGGCACGTAGCGCTGAGTCGCCGCCCTCGGCCGTGGTGACGACCTCCCGGCAACCGGGGGCGCCACACCGGCAGTCCATTCGCCAGCCCTTGTCCTCGGTGAACGTGGCGTAGTCGCAGGTGATTTCCTCTCCGGCCTCGATGTCTCGGACGGCCACCCCGAAGTCGAGGCCGAAATCGAGTACGTTCGCCCGGCACGAGTGGTTCATCAGGTAGGCACCGAGGCACGGCAGCAACAGGCTCCCGTCGTTCAGCAGATGCCCGTAGGTATCCAGGACGGCGAGCCGGTCCTCCGGCAGCCGTGCCACCTCATCGGCTGACCAGCGCGAGCACTTCGGACACGGCAGCCACACGGCAGTGCCCGCCGGGATGGCTTCGGTGGCGAAGAGTCCCACGTTGTGCGTGGGACTCGGGCGGACGTCGACACCTTTGGTGAGCACGCGGTCACCCCAGTCCCAGCGATCCGGCGAGGGCTGCCTCCATGGCGTCCACCTCGTTGTGGCTCGTGCCCAGGATCAGGTAGCGCCACTTGCCGTCCACGGCCAACGTGTCGGCGGTCAGCACCACACCGCGCTGCGCGCCGGGCTCGAAGGCCAACCCGGCCCGCCGGATCCGCTCCAGGCCTGCGACGAAGTCGAGATCGGCCGTGCCCTGTCGGGAGTCGGCCAGCCAGACGGCTCGGGCGGCACCGTCCTCGCCGAGAAGTCGACGTACCAGCAGGTCGAGGTAGGTGCAGCCGGTCTTCCGCACGTTGCTCTCGGTCGCGTACAGCGTGTCGTCGGCGGTAATGCCGCCGTCGATGTCGAACGGCCCCCGGTAGCCGGCCCGGTGGAGGTAACGACCGAGCGCGAGCCCGCCCTCGGTCAGCTCGCCGACAGCGGCGGAACTGGCGACCAGCGGGGTGATCTGACCGGTGAAACTACCGTTCGGCGTCCGCATCTCACCGACGTGGAGGACGCGTGGCCCGGCGTCGTCGACCTCCATCTCGACGGTGACGACGCGCGCGAGGTCGAGCCGCTCCTCGACGACCCAGCCCACGGGTTGTTCAGCCAGGCCGGCGACGTACTCCGCGAGTCGGCGGTCGAGTTCGGGGAGGTCTTCGGTGTCCCAGAAGGCGACGCCGTAGCCGTTGGAGCCACGTGTCGGCTTCACCACCGCTCCGCCGTGCTCGGCGAGTACCTTGCGGAGTCCGTCCGCCAGGTCCTCCTCCGTTCCGCAGGTGAACCCGTACGCCACCCGGATACCGCACTCCTGGGCAACGTCACGGAAGCCCGGTTTGGTGTTCATCCGGTAGACCGCGTCGGTGGCACTGTCGGGCACCCCGTCCGGGCCGTACCCCTCGACGGGCACACCCAGTTCGGCTGCCAGTGACAAGGCAGGACGATCCTGAGCGAACGCCTGGAGGCGGGCGCCGGGTCGCTCGCCCAACTCGATGCGCAGCCGATCGACGAGGCCGTCCCGGCTCACTGCGGTGGTCAGCGTCTCCAGGTCGGGAGTCGGCGCGTCGAGCAGTAACACGTCCTCAGGGGGGAACCCGAGAAGGCCGCAGGCGTAGTCGCGGAGGGCATGCGGTACGGGTCGGGGCGTCACCAACACGTCACCGGGCTGGGTCAACCAGATCTTGCGGGGGGACACGGCGATGAGGGCGTCCGCGTGATGGTGTACCGGGCGGGTCACCATCAGTTCGTTGACGAAGTTTCCCAGGATCAGCAGAGGATGGTCGCGTCGCATGTGATCACCGTCGCCCTTCGGCCTTGACGCCGCCGTAGACAGCGTGTCCGGCCCGCATCCAGTACACGTCCACCTCGTCGAAGCCCGCCTCGTTCAGCCAGCGCAACTGGTCGGGGAGAGGTGAGGGCTTGTCGAGTTCGTCCGGGTACTCGTAACAGCTCCACTCCAGCTGGTGGAACTTCTCGTACGGGGTGAGGCTCTGGTGGCGCGCGAGGCTCTGCTCCTTGACCGCCGTGTTCCAGCTCTCGCGTGCGAGGGCCAGACCACGCGCCCCGACTGGCTGCACGAGGTCAGCGATGACGAGCACACCACCGGGCCGCAGGAGGCTGTGCACGTCACGGAAGAGGGACTGCTTCTGCTCGCCGTCGAGGTGGTGAACGGCCAGCGAGGAGACGACAGCCGCCGGGGCCAGGGGCCGGCTCCGCCAGGCCTGACTGCCGAGGTCGAAGTGCTCGGCTGCGAAGCGCTCACCGAATCCGGACAGTTCCCGGCGTGCGGTCTCCAGCATGGTGGGGCTGACGTCCAGCCCGACGACGGTCGCCTGAGGGAAGGTCTCCAGCAGACCCTTGCTCAGCAGACCCGGGCCGCAGCACAGGTCCAACATCTCGACCGGCTCGTCCGGCGGGGGAATGAGGGACAGGACGGTGTCGATCTGCGTCTGACGGTCCGGCACGAAGTAGTCGCCGAACTCCACGAACTCACTGGAGTCCTCTTCGAGCCAGTCCTGCGATGTGCTCATGGTGGCCTCTTCTCGATAGTCTCGGCGGTCCTCGGTCGCCCTCATCTGCGCGAGTTCGACCGGGGCCACCCCCTGTTGTCCGTTCCACCGGTCTGGTCCTCGTCCGGCGCGGCCCTCACGACTCGCCAGTCGGCGATCAGTCGAGCAGGAAATCCGCGACGGCCCGTATCACGGCTTCCGTGGCGTCAAGGTGGCACATGTGCCCGGAGCCGGGCAGCGTGACGGTCCGCGCGCCGGGCACGAGCGCGGCGAGACGGTGGAGGTGGTCGGGGCCGGCCAGGCTGTCCAGGTCGCCGGCCACCGCGAGGGTCGGGCCACGGATCTCCCGCAGCCCGAGGAGTTCGGTCGTCAGCACGGGGTGGACGCGGGTGTTGAAATGGTGCAACGCGTCGGGGTTCGCGGGTAGCTCGGCGAGGCGCCGCTGCCAGCGCGTCACGGCGTGCGGGTCCGGCCCCATCCACAGGGGAAGCAGGTTCGCGACGAGCCGGCCCAGGGCGCCACCGTCCGCCGGCAGCCGGTCGTGTCGCTCCAGAGTATCCAGGGCGGCGGCCACCAGCGGTTCGTCCCGCCGCGCCCGGTACCCCTCGTGAGCCCTCGTGTCCGCCTCGTCGCCGCCGTAGGCGGGTGTAGCCATCAACACCAAACGACGTACGGCCCGCGGTCGCCGGGCCGCCAGCAGGCCGGCCACGATCCCTCCGTGCGAGTGGCCCAGCAGGTCAACTGGCTCCCCTCTCGCCTCCCGGTCGATCCAGGCGGAGAGGTCGGCGGTGTAGGCGTCGAGTCCGTAGTCGTCGGATTCGGCGGCAGCCGGTGTGCGCCCCACACCCCGGGGATGCACGACCATCACAGTGCGGTGTTCCGCCAGCGCTTCGAGCGATGCGAGGTAGTCGGGGTGCAGCCCAGGACCACCGGGATGGCACACGAGAAGGGGGCCGCTTCCCCAACGGGAAGCGGTAAGAGGGATCGGCATCTCACGCCTCCCGAGGGATCAGCAGACGGACGCAGAGCGCGGACACGAGGGTGATCGCCGCCGCGACTGCCAGGGCCGTGCCGGGACCTGCTGTGGTGACCAGGGCACCGCCGAGTGCTGTGCCGATGGGGTAGCCGACGAGGTTCACGCTGATGGAGACAGTCATGATGCGGCCCAGCCAGTCCGGGGGGGTACGCCGCTGGCGCAGGGAGAGCAGGCTGACGTTCACCATCCCCTCCAGCAGCCCGAAAACGGCCAGGCCCGCGAGGAGCGCGACCAGCGACCCGAGCGCGCTGAAGGGGAAAACCGCGAAGGCGCCCAACACCAGCGTCAGCCCCATCACCCGGCGCTCGGAGCCGGAGGTGACGATCCGGCCGGCGGCCAGTGCCCCCAGGCCGCCGCACAGACCGACCACGGCCCAGATGACCCCGACGTACGCCCCGGGTTCTCCGCCGTCGGTGACCCATTCGGTGACGGCCACCGGAACGATGATGATCAGCATTCCGCCGGTCACCTGGAAGAGGGAATAGGAAACGGCAAGACCTCGAAGAGTGGCGTGCCGCACCAGATAAACAATGCCTTCCCAGGCGGACCTCAAAAGAGTTCCTGGTGCACTTTCGCGAACCTGCGGGCTGCCGGCTCCGCGCAACAAGGACAAGCTCGCCGCCGCCAAGAGGTACATGCCGGCCACCACAGCGAGGGTCGGATTCGCGCCACCCCAGGCGAAAAGAATCCCGGCGACGAGAGGTGCACCGACATCGATGACGGAGTAGCTGCTGAGATCAAGTGCGTTGGCGCGATCGAACGCTTCATCGGGAACGAACTGCGGAAAGAGTGTACGAATACCGCCGTCGGTCATCGGACGGGTCACCGACAGCAGGCCGAGCATGATGCAGAAGAGTGTCGGAGTCAAGGCCTCGCTCACGGCGAGCGTGACGAAGGCAATCATGAAGATCGCGCTGGCCACCATGTCGAAGGCGACCGCACGCAGGGCCCCGAACCGGTCGAGGACCGCCCCTGCCACAGGGCTCACGAAGAACCCGGGGAACGTGAGGAAGAAGCCACCCAGCCCCGCGATCACTGCGGAATTGAATTCATCGATCGCATACAGAACGACGACAAAGATAAGCATTCCGTGGGCGAGCCGGGACAGCGATGCCGAGAGTAGCAACTGAGGAACATTGCGACTTCCCAGCACGCTGCGATAAGTGACGGGAGGGCGAGGTGGCTCGGATAATCTCTGCTCGGCTTCCATTACTCACCGACATCCATGGAAAGATCCCCCACTGGCTCGAGAAGCAGTACACCCCTACCGCTTCGCTGGCCGGACACAACATTGCCTTTGCCTGATTCCCGTGCAAGCATCTCCCACTGGGGTTGCCGCGTCAAGTGACCGGACGATGGTCAGTTTCGCCGGTCGACGCGAGGCGGCATTGACGAACATTCAGCGGCATTGTAAAGGAGCGAAATGGTTGAACGAGAGACAACATGGGACGGGTATCACGTCGATTATCCTTCCACTTTGTATCTCGGATGGCAGCGCGAGGCGGTCGACGCACTCCAGGCCTGTGGTACCCGGGTCATGTGCGTGGTCTCGGCCGCTGAACGTGGCAAGCCCGCCGAGGCCGGGTTCGACGGCCCGATCGCGGTGGCCCGCGACCACACGAACGTCGAGGACGTCCTTGGGGCACTGGCCGGATATGGGCTGACGCCGGACCGGTTCGAGACAGTCTGCACCGAGGATGAGTTCGCCCTCGTGACTGCGGCCGTCCTCAACGCTCTCGCCGGCTCCTCCTCGGCCGACGCCCTGCCGCTCTCTGTCCCCGTCGCGCTCGCCTTACGGGACAAGGCCGTCCAGAAGCGCCGGATTCGGGAGGCCAACGTGCCGACCGCCCGGTGCCGGCGGCTCTCCGACCTCGCCGCGGTGCGGGAGGAAGTTCGCGACGCCGAGCTCGTTCCCCCGTTCGTGATCAAACCTCTGGCGGGTGCGGCAGCCCAGCACACCCACGTCGTGGAGACGTCCGACACGGACAGCGCGCTGAAGGAGATCGCGAGCAGTGATGCGCCGGTCGGGCCATGGCTGGTCGAGGAGTATGTGCACGGCGAGGAGCTGCACATCGACGGGGCGATACGCGGTGGCGAGATCCAGGTGCTGTCCGTCAGCCGGTACCTGCACAACGTGATCACGGTGCACGACGGACACCTCGTCGCATCCGCCACCCTCGACGACTCCGACCCCCTCGTCGCCCGGGCTCACCGGTTGGCCGAACGCTCGCTCACCGCCCTCGGCCATGCGGACGGCGTTTTCCACCTGGAAGCCTTCGTCGACGGCGAAGGCCTGGTATTCGGCGAATGCGCCGGACGGATTGGCGGTGGGCTGATCCTCGACGTGGTCCGCAGCAAGTACGGCGTCGATCTCTACGCCGTGTGGGCTGCGGCGGCCCTCGGTTGCCCTCCGCCCGCACCGGTGCCGGTCGAGGAGCCGCGGACGGACTCCTTCGGCTGGGTCAACCTGCCCGCCCCAACCGGCCGGTTGCGCAGTCTCCCCACACGGGAGGAGATCGAGGCACGGCCCGGGGTCGTGCTCGGTCAGACATGGGCCGTACCGGGCGACATCCTGGGGGATCCACGGCGGGCCTCGCATCTGCTGGTCGCCAAGGCAATGGTCCGCGCGCCCAGCGAAGCTGAGGTCCGGGCGATACTCCGCGATACCGGGGAGTGGTTTGCCCAGCAGGTGACGGTCACCCCAGTGGGACACGACGATGTCTGACGGACCGTACGACAGCGACCTGCTGTCCCTGGAGGAGACTCGTGGACTCGCTCCGTGGGCCGACCTGTGCGGCCCCTCCGACTTGTTCTGCACCCCCCGCTGGCTGGCAGTGGAGCAGACCGGCACCGGTCCGTGGGTACCGGCTGCCCATGGCTGCCTGGTCACCGGGCGGGACGGCCGTCTGATCGCCGGTGCCACCTTGCAGAGCTTCGACCACGGGGTGGACGACGATACCTGCCGGGTCGACCTGATGGTGCGGGCGCTGCCCCAGTCCCGCGGCCTGTCCGACGCGGCGATGGCCAGCGGCCTGCTGCCCTCGCTCACCTGTGGCGGCTGGTTCAACTCCACCGTCATGATCGCGCCGGGAGCCTCCGAGGGAGAGTCGGAGGCGGCGCGCCGTGCGCTCCTCGCGCGTGCGGTCGATGTCGGCCGCGCGTGGGCGTGCGCGTCGATGTGTCTGCCCTATGTGGACGCCTCCGACAGCGCGCTGCGGCAGGTCCTGCGCGAGGACGGCTACCTCGAACTGCCGGCCCCTGACCGGCACGTGCTCTCCTGCGACCATCCGAACCTGGAGTCCTACCTCGCCACACTGCCGTCGCGGCGCAGGGTGCGGCGGCGCAAGGAACTGAGGATCTGCCGGGAGGCCGGCGTCACCACGGACCATCTCCCGTTGGACAACTCCACCGTGGAGCGGGTCGGTATCCTCGCCCACAACCTGGAGCGCAAGTACGGGCAATCGTCGTCGGCGAGGCAGCTCACCGAGTGGTTCGCGGCCATCGCCACCCACCTCACGGCCTCCGTATTCACCGCCTCGCTGAAGGGTGAGGTCGTCGCCATGACCCTGTGGCTGCACCACGCGGACCGGATGTACGGCTTCCACGCCGGCTTCGACTACAAGGCCGGCCGCGGACTGCCGCTCTACTCGTTGGTCGGCTACCACCTGCCGGTCTCCTACGGCTGTTCGGCTCCCGAGATCCGCGTCCTGGAGTACGGCATCAGCGCGGACGAAGCGAAACGCCTCCGGGGCACCACCGCACTCCCGCAACTCCTCTATCTCAAGCCCCTGACACCAGCCGCCCGGGAGTGCGTGGAGAGGCTGGCCGACGGTGTCCGGCCGGCGGTCGTCGAGTAGTCGCTGACCCACGCCGTGGGCGGTCGGGTTCTCTCCAGCAACGGATATCGGGTCCGTGCGGACACATCAGCACGGGGGCCGGTCAAGCTGAACGGAGAAGGACGCAGGAAGGCAAAAAGAGGGTGTCTTTCCGGTTTTCCGATTTTTCCGTGGGGCGGCGGGATAGCGCCGGGTCCGACTCTTCTGGGCTCCACTTCTCCGGACCCCCCTCTGACCTGCGGAAACGCAGGGCGGGGGGTCCTCTTCGCGTGTGGTGGGCGGCGCATGCGCCGAAGACCGTCCAGGACGAGCGGGGCCTGCTCAGCGCCTCACGCGATAGCGGAGGTAGACGACGTCCGAGCCGAAGGCGCGGGTCTCGACGAGTTCCAGATCCACCCGGCGCTCGTGCTGCGCAAAGAACGGAATGCCACCGCCCACCAGCACCGGGTGGACCATGACGCGGTACTCGTCGATCAGACCTGCCGCGGCTGCCTCGGCGGCCAGCGTCGCGCCGCCGATCGCGATCTCGCCCTCCCCCGGCTCGGCTCGCAACCGCCCGATCTCCTCCGCCACGCTGCCGGAGGCCAGGCGGGCATTGCCCCGCACCGCCGAGAGGGTGGTGGAGAACACCACCTTGGGGAGTCGCTTCCACAACGCGGTCCACTCACGCTGTGAGGCGTCGAGCGTGGGGTCCGCGTCGGCGGTCTCCCAGTACAGCATCGTCTCGTACAGCCGCCGCCCCAGCAGGTGGACGCCGACCTCCCGGATGTCGTCGATCCAGAAGCGGAAGACATCCGCGTCGGGAGTCGTCCAGTCGAAGCCGCCGTCTGGCCCGACGATGTAGCCGTCGAGTGAGACACTCATCGAATAGGTCACGTCGCGCATGAGAAGCCCTCCTCGGTACCGGGTTCGACCGTACGACTGCCGGGCGGTGCGGGACTCATCGCGGCTCGCGGGTACCGCTGGGCCGGACGAAGGGTTCGCCGGGCGGCGCCGGCCTCCCGCGCGCGACTCCGGCGTGTCGATGGCGTCCACGGCCCGCGATCCCTCGCGTCCGTCGGCTTGCCGGCCCGGAAGGCGTCTCTGCCTGTGCCTTCCGGGCGTCATCCAAGACGTTGGGCTGGCGTGTTTCAGTCCGTGGTGAGTTCGGCGGGTGGGGTGCGCTGCTCGTCGACCGCCTCGGTGCGTTCCAGCTCGCCCCAGACGATGTAGCGGTGGCGCGAGGTGAAGACCGGGGTGCAGGTGGTCAGGGTGATGTACCGGCCGGCCTCGGTGGCCCCGGATTCTTCGGGGACGGGCTCCAGGACGGCGGTGTTGTACTTGGAGGTCTCCGGCAGCACGGCGTAGACCCGGTAGATGTACCAGGTGTCGCGGGTCTCGAAGACGATCGCGTCGCCGTCGGTGAGCCGGTGGATGTTGTGGAACTTGGCGCCGTGGCCGTCGCGGTGGGCGGCGAGGGAGAAGTTGCCCTCGTCGTCCCAGGGCATGGCGGACTCGATGGGCTCGTCGTAGTAGCCGGCGACCCCGCCGTTGAGGGTGCCGAGGTCGACGCCCTCCTTGACGAGGATCTCGTCCTTGGTCATGGCGGGGACGTGCAGGAAGCCGATGCCGTCGGCGGGGTCGTAGGCCGCCGGGTCCTCGGGGCCGGCCTCCTCGGTGTCCCAGTGGTCGCGCACGGCGTCGCTCGCGCGGGACGCCTCCTGGTTGGCGACGACGTTGGTCCACCACAGCGAGTAGGCGACGAAGAGCCCGAGGACGATGCCGCCGGTGATGAGGAGTTCGCCGAAGACGGAGAGGGCGAACGCGACCCGGCCGCGTATCCCGCGGGCCGGCTTCGCCGCGGGCTCCGGCCCGGGTGCGGGCTCGGGGTCCTGGGCGGTGTCGGGCGTCTCAGTCGACGAGGGCATCGGGTTTTCCTTCGCTGCGGGGACGCTCCTCGGTCAACTGCCCCCAGACGATCATCCGGTAGGTGGAGGTGAACTCCGGTGTGCAGGTGGTGAGGGTGATGTAGCGGCCGGGTTCGGTGAAGCCGCCCTGTTCGGGGACGGGGTCGAGGACGGCGATGTTGGACGGCGAGGTGGAGTCGAGCCGGGAGGCCATCGCGTAGACGTAGTAGGTGGTCTCGGTCTCGATGACGATCGGGTCGCCCGGTTCGAGCTTGTTGATGAAGCGGAACGGCTCGCCGTGGGTGTTGCGGTGGCCGGCGAGGCCGAAGTTGCCTTCCTCGTCCCAGGGCATGGCGGTGGGCAGCCGGTCCTCGGCGGTGTAGTGGCCGACCATGCCCTTGTCGAGGACGCCCTTGGGGTCGACGCCCTCGGCGATGGGGGCGCGGACATCGAGGGTGGGCAGGTAGATGATGGCGAAGCCCTCGCCGGGGGAGAACACCCCGGGTTCGCGTTCCGTGTCCTCGTCCTCCTCGTCGGTCCCGGAGCGGTCCCACTGTTCCTGGAGGGAGTCGGCCTGGCCGTTGGCGTGGGCGCGGGCCTCGACGTTGGTCCACCACAGCTGGTAGACGACGAACAGCATCAGCAGCACGCCGGTGGTGATGAACAGCTCGCCGATGACGTTGCTGATGGCGGTGCCGGTCTGCTTGGCGGCCTTGGCTGCCGCCTTGGCCGCCTTGCGGCGGGCGGCGCGGCCGCCGGTCTCGGGCAGCGCGGTGGTGTCGGCGGCCGGGGTGCCGGGGCGTGCCGGGGGGCGGTCGGCGGCGCCGGCGCCGTGCCGGCCGGCGGCCCGGGCGGCCTTGCGGCGGGCGGCGCGGCCTTCTCCGGGCGGGGGCAGCGGCGCGGGGCCGGCTGGGCTCTCCTCGGCGGGGACGGGCGGCAGGACGGTGGTGGCGGCCTCGTCGGGGCGCAGATCGGCCGGCGGGCGCAGGCCGACGGTCTGCGGGTCGGTGGGGGTGCCCGGGTACGGGGCGCTGTCGTACGCCGCGCTGTTCTGCGGGGGGCTGTCCTGCGGGGCGCCCTGGTACGGGGGCGGGTAGCCGGCGTACGGGTCCTGGTAGGGCTGCTGCTGCCCGTGGGGCGGGTGGTGCTGCTGCGGGTAGTAGGCGTCCTCCCCGGGGTACCAGGTTCCTTCCTCGCCCCCACGCCCGTCGGTCACGCCGCGGGCTCCTGCCGGCCGGCTCGTCCGACGACCGGGGCCAGGCCGTGGGAGCGCTCGACGGCGCCCGGATCGCCGCACACGGTGAGCCAGTTGGCGAGCATGCGGTGGCCGCCCTCGGTGAGCACCGACTCGGGGTGGAACTGCACGCCCTCGACCGGCAGGGTGCGGTGCCGCAGACCCATGACGACGCCCTGGGTGTGAGCGGTGACCTCGAACACCTCGGGCACGGTGCCCTCGGCGACCGCGAGCGAGTGGTACCGGGTCACGGTGAGCGGGGAGGGCAGCCCGGCGAAGACGCCGCCGCCGGTGTGCTCGACCTGGGAGGTCTTGCCGTGCAGCAGCTCGGGGGCCCGGCCCACGACGCCGCCGTAGGCGACGGCCATCGCCTGCAGGCCCAGGCAGACCCCGAAGACGGGGATGCCGCGCTCCGCGCAGTGGCGGACCATGTCGATGCAGACACCGGCCTGTTCGGGGGCGCCGGGGCCGGGGGAGAGCAGCACGCCGTCGTAGCGGTCGGCGGCGACGTCGGTGGTGCGGACCGCGTCGTTGCGCAGGACCTCGCACTCGGCGCCGAGCTGGTAGAGGTACTGGACGAGGTTGTAGACGAAGCTGTCGTAGTTGTCGACGACCAGAATGCGTGCGTTCATCAGCCGGCTGCCCCTTGTCCCTGCTGGTCGTCGACCGTCACGTCGTTGAACGGGAGCAGGGGTTCGGCCCAGGGGAAGACGTAGCTGAACAGCAGATAGACGACCCCGAGGACGAGCACCAGGGAGATCAGCGCGCGCACCAGCGTGTTGCCCGGCAGGTGCCGCCAGATCCAGCCGTACATGGCGTCGCTTCTCCTTCGTGTCCCGCTCCGCGCGGCGGCGCCGCGTGTCCCAAGGGTACGACGGGCGGCGGGCGCCCTTCAGGGGATCAGGTCATTCGGTGGGGCCCGCGTAATGCAGTGCGGTGGAACCGTTGTAGGCGGGCAGGGTGAGGTTCTCGTTCTCCTCGACCTTCCAGCCCAGGCCGTAGGCGTCCACGTAGGCGCGGTAGTTCTGGATGGCGGGGTCCTCGTCGAGGGCGGCGCGCAGGGTGTCGCGGTCGCCGACGGCGGTGACGGTGTAGGGCGGGGAGTAGAGCTGGCCCTGGAGGATGAGGGTGTTGCCGACGCAGCGCACCGCGCTGGTGGAGATCAGCCGCTGGTCCATGACCTGGATGCCCTCGGCGCCGCCGGCCCACAGGGCGTTGACGACGGCCTGGAGGTCCTGCTGGTGGATGACGAGGTCGTTGGGCAGCGGGTCGGGGAGGCCGGGCAGCAGGGGGACGGCGTCCGGCGGGGCGTCGGTGAGGGTGACGGTGAGGGCGTCGCCGGTCAGCTCGGTGAGGCCGGCGGCGTCCTCGGCGCGGGCGAGGCGTTCGCTGCCGGCGGGGTCGGCGCCGTTCTCGCGCTTGGTGAGGGAGTCGACCTCGGCGCGCAGTTCGGCGGCGTCGGCTTCGAGGCGGGCGTTGTCGCGGTCGCGTTCCCTGATGAGGTCGGACATCTGGAGCAGGGAGTCGTCGGTGCGGATGTTGCTGCCGCCGGAGACGCTGAAGCTGACCCAGAAGAGGAGACCGGCGAGCGCGAAGACGGCTATGGTGCCGAGGCGGGCGGGGCGGATCGGGTTCACTCGCATCCCACTCCCACCCCTGGTCTCCTGTATCGGCCGTGGAAGCACTACGCTAGCTGACGATCCCACCGCTGTGCGCGCCCCAGCCGCCGCACGATCGACAGGAGAGTCCCTCGTGCCGAAGTCCCGGATCCGGAAGAAGAAGGACGCCGCCTTCCACGCGCCGGAGAAGAAGGAGAGCACCAAGCTCGACATGGGTGGCCGTCGCTGGGTGGCCCCGCTGATGCTGGCGATGTTCGTGATCGGTCTGGCGTGGATCGTGCTCTTCTACGTGACGCAGGCGGAACTGCCGGTGGCCGCGCTGGGCAACTGGAACATCGTGGTGGGCTTCGGGTTCATCGCCGTGGGGTTCGTCGTCTCGACGCAGTGGAAGTGAGCGGGGCCGGTCCCCGGGGTTATCCACAGTGATCATCGGATGGGCTGTGGATAACCGGTGCCGGACGTTCCGGCCCCCTGGTCGGGCGGAGTGGTCCGACCGTAGCTGACCTGCGGAAACGGTCGGAAAACGCGGGCCGCTACCGGGTGTGCACAACCTCATCCGGGCTGTGGATAAGTAGGATCAGCCGACCAGCTGCTGGGTGCGGACCACGCACGCGATGACGATGACGGCCAGCACCGCCACGCAGGTCAGCACCTGCACCGGCGTCCGCCGGGCGCGCGGCGCGTGCACCATCCCGTACGCGATCACCGCCCCGGCCACCAGACCGCCGATGTGCGCCTGCCAGGCGATGCCCGACCAGGTGAAGGTGATCAGCAGGTTGATCGCCAGCAGAATCCCGATCGGCCGCATGTCGTAGTTCATCCGGCGCATGAGCACGGCGGTCGCACCGAACAGGCCGAAGATCGCCCCGGAGGCGCCGAGGGAGAGCTGGTTCGGCGCCGCGAGCACATACGACAGGGTCGAGCCGGCCAGCGCCGAGATCAGATAGAGCGCGGTGAACCGCAGCCGGCCGAGCGCCGCCTCCAGCTGCGGGCCCAGGAACCACAGCCCCAGCATGTTGAATCCCACATGCCAGATCTCCTGGTGCAGGAAGGCCGAGGTCAGCATCCGGTACCACTCGCCGTCGGCGACGCCGATGAAGTCCCAGCCGCCGCGCGAGGGGTCCCAGGCGTGCCCGAGCATCCCCAGGTCGGTGACCAGCCGGTCGCCGGCCGAGAGCACCGCGATGAACACGGCGACGTTGAGCGCCAGAATGATCTTGGTGACCAGCCGGGTGTCCGCCACCAGCGAACCGCCGGCCAGCGTGCGCGGCGCGCTGCCCCGGCCGGCCGCCGAGGCGCCCCGCACGCACCCGGGGCACTGATAGCCCACCGAGGCCGAGATCATGCAGTCCGGGCAGATGGGGCGCTCGCAGCGGGTGCAGCGGATGCCGGTCTCCCGGTCCTGGTGGCGGTAGCAGACGGCCAGGCCCGAGGGCTGCTGCTGCCCCTGCTGCTCCGTCATGACATCCCCTCGGGTCCCGGCACCATGGATAGGCCCCCCTGATCCTACGGACAGGGGGGCCTCAATGGTTCCCGAGGTGCGGGGAGCGCCTCAGCGGTTCTCGATGACCACGGACTCGATCACCACGTCGTTGACGGGGCGGTCGGTGCGCGGGTTGGTCTCCGTGGTGGCGATCGCGTCGACCACGTCCTGGCCGGCGGTGACCTCACCGAAGATGGTGTGCTTGCCGGTCAGCCAGGTGGTGGGGGCCACGGTGATGAAGAACTGCGAGCCGTTGGTGCCCGGGCCGGCGTTCGCCATCGCCAGCAGGTACGGCTTGGTGAAGGCCAGCTCGGGGTGGATCTCGTCCTTGAACTTGTAGCCGGGGCCGCCGGTGCCGTTGCCCAGCGGGTCGCCGCCCTGGATCATGAAGCCGCTGATCACGCGGTGGAAGACCGTGCCGTCGTACAGCTTCTCGGTGGTCTTGGCACCGGTCTCCGGGTTCACCCACTCACGGGTGCCCTGAGCCAGCTCGGTGAAGTTCTGCACCGTCTGCGGCGCGTGGTGCGGGAAGAGCCGCACCTCGATGTCGCCGCGGTTCGTCTTCAGGGTGGCGTACAGCTGCTCAGCCACGATGTACCTTCCGTTTACGTCAGTGACGGTCAACGATCCTGCCATGCGGCGGCGACACACCCTGCGCCCGGATGCCCGTTTCGCGTGCTGAGACCTCCCCCAGGCGGCATGATTTCCACACAAGTGGTGAGAAGGTCGTTTATCACGGTAAAGCGGTACGGAGGAGGACGAATGCCCCACACATCCCAGCGGGTCCGGTCTCTGCGCGACCAGGCTGCCTGCTACGCCAGGGACGCCGGCTCGTACATGGCTCCGCATGCCCAGCGCGCGGCCGGATATGCCCGCGACGGCTTCCAGCAGGGGCTCGCCCAGGCCCGGCAGAACCTCCCCGAGGGCGTCGACGCCGCCGCCGTACGGGCCGCCGAACGGGCCCGGATCGCGGCCGTCCGCACCCGGGAGATCGCCGGACCGCGCATCGAGGCGGCCATCGCGGCGGCCGGACCCGCCTCCCAGGAGGCGGCCGCCCGCTCCGCCGCGGCGCTGGCCGCACTGCGCGGCCAGGTCACGCCCGAGGAGATCCAGCACGCCGTCCACCGCCGCCGCTGCGCAGCGCGCCGCCGGCGCAGGATGCGGCGCGTGGGCGTGGCCGGCCTCACCGTGGGCGTGGCCGTGCTCGCCTGGCGCTGGTGGCAGGGCCAGTCCAGCCCCGACTGGCTGATGGAACCCAGCCCGCCCACCGAGGCCGACGCGGCCACCTCCACCGGCGGGCCCGACGTCCTGGACGGGAACGACCGGCCGTAGGGCCCCGCGGGCGGCGGACCGGATACGGGTGAGGGCCCGGCGG
>NZ_JBHWJL010000001.1:20765-64550 GCF_042731495.1 Streptomyces sp. NPDC059853 | reverse complement strand
CCCGGTTCTCGGCGTCCACCTGCACCACCCGGGGCCGCGGCGCGCGCGCGTCGGCGTCGTCCGCCTGCGCGTACGTGATCAGGATGACCAGATCGCCCGGCTGCACCAGATGCGCCGCCGCACCGTTGATCCCGATGACCCCCGAGCCGCGCTCGCCCTCGATCACATAGGTCTCCAGCCGGCTGCCGTTGGTGATGTCCACGATGTGCACCAGCTCACCGGCGAGCAGATCGGCCGCCTCCATCAGCTCGGCGTCCACCGTCACCGATCCCACATAGTGCAGGTCGGCCTGGGTCACCGTGGCGCGGTGGATCTTGGATTTGAACATTGTACGGAACATGAAGCTACTCCTGGAGCTAGGCTCCCTGCCTGCGTCTAGGCAGGTCAAGGGCTCTTTTGCGACTGTACTACCAGTCGCATGTTCGGGCAGCATTCCCCAGATTTTTCAGGACTCATGCTGACCACTTGCTGACTTTCGTGACGCCCCATCAGGCCGTGCAAGTACCCCCATTCCCCCCGCCGGGAAGACACCCCAGCCTACGCAGCGCCACCTCAAGGCGCCCCATCCCCTTGCGGCCGCAGTGAAGACTCGCCGACTCCCGCCTGGCGCACCCGCTGGAGCGCCACGACCGCAACCCATCTCGTCACGATGAGCGATTCTTTAACCACAATGAGCAACGGTCCCCAAAGGCGTGCCCACTAGCAGCGAATCCCAGCCTCGCAAAGCCCGAACCGTTCACGAATTATTGCTGCCATCCGCTGCGGAGTCGTAGCTACGGCATGCAGCGGACGCAACCGACACCCGAGGCGTGGACCGCAGAACCCTCGCCGGCGGGATCGAACCCCGCCCCCGGCCAAAGGAGCAGCCTTGTCCGCAGGACAGACCCCCCTCGCAACTCGCTCCGAGAGCCATTCGTCACCACGGCACCGCCCAATCGAGCCGGTTCTCATGGATACCTCAGAAGTAGCGACGATGCTGAACATGTCCACAAGCTGGGTCTACTGGGAAGCCTCGAAACTAGGCCTGAGGGGGTACAAACTCGGCCAAGGAAGGAACGCCAAGGTTCTCTACAAGAGGACCGAGGTATTCAAATGGCTTGAACAGCAGAAGATTCATTAGCCGATATCCACGGGCTGCAGATGGCAGCACTCATCCATTGCTCATCCCGAGGAGCAATGCTCAAGACCTGTGGATCGGCCTCGGGTTGGACGCGATGGGCGTACCTTCCCGAGTGATGCCGTAATGGTCAACGAGTAGGCCCGCGTTGCAGCGCGGGCCAGGAAGGCACGCCCGTGCTCAGCGTAGTCACCGAGGACGGCTCCACGGAGTCCGGTTCCCTGATCGACGAGATCGTCCGCGAGGGCGCCCGCCGGATGTTGGCCGCCGCAATGGAGGCGGAGGTCGACCATTCCCTGTCAAGTCAGTTTGTTAACCCCTGAGTGAGGCGCAGGCCTGGCTGGCTTCCGGGCGAAGACGCACAGCATGACCCTTCCTGAAGGCCTGCATCCGCCCCGGCTCGTGAAAGCTCCGGGGGGACCTTTAGGGCACCAAGCCGCTTAGACCTACCCGGCGGCGTTCAGGGCCTCTCCGTCGGGGCCTGATCTGCTGGACGCACCAAGGCGTGCCCGTGCCCCAGAGGTTCGAGGGCCGCGGCGAGACGCATGTTCGCCCGCGCGCCCGGCAGGCCTCGGTAGGATGTGGTCAACGCCTCAGGAGGGTAGTTCAGTCGTGGCCGGTTGTCTCGAATTGCCGTTCGACGCACACCAATCGTTAGAGGTGTAGCGGCATGTCAGGCGATGATCGGACGACGCTGCGGCGAGTCGATGATGCTCACCCGGACACGAGGCAGCTTGTAGATGTCGTCTTCGTCCATGGCCTCGGTGGAGACGATGTCTCGACCTGGCTGCTGCGAGGCGCCGCGGAATCCTGCGGCCAGCACCCCGGAGCCGTGCATCAAGGCGAAGGCACGGGAGGAGACCTTGACGACGGCGGTCAGGGTGCCCCGGTGCGGATCGTGCACGGCCCCCAGCCGACGACCCGGGGCGTCGACCACCCGCAGCGAGGCGGCGGTGCCCGGCAGGTGAAGCAGCCCTTCGCGGCGTGGGCGCGTGGCGGGCCGGGCGAGCCAGAGCAGCTGATCGCCGAGCCGGCGAAGGGCATACCGGACGGTGATCGGCACCCAGTCGGCCAGGGCCCGACCACGGTGCCGGACGAAGACCGCGAGCAGGGCCCCCGCCCACAGCGGCAGCAGCTTGAGGGCTCCGGTCAGGCCGTACCCGAGAATGACGGCGAGCAGCAGTGCGCCGGTGGTCGCGGTCACGACGAGCTGTTGGGCGGTGAGGCCGAGCAGCACTCCGCGGCGCGAGCGGTGCGGGAACTTGACGGTGGCCGGGGCGTCCGGCCGGGGTGGTTCGGAATGCATGATGACCGTTTCGATGAGACATACGGGCAGGGAGGTTCGAGTGGCTCGGCTCAGGTACCGGGGTGCCTGTGCGGCGGCTCCGCGGCTGCCGAACCCTGCGGCGGGGGACCGGGAGTCGCCGTCCCGTACGTGGTCGCGGGCGCGGACAAGGAGGCGGAGTCTGCGCTCGACGGCGGTGCGGCGGACTGAGCACGCTGCCCGGGCCGCCGGATCAGTGGCTGGCCCTGATCGCCGCCGGTGCGGGGACGCTGGATGAGCGCCTGGCCCTTGTCGCCGGTGGCGTGGGGGTTCTCGCCGTAGCGGAAGTTCGTCTGCTTCGGCGGGGTGAGGGAGTCCAGCGGGTCGGGGGTGCTGCCAGCCGGGTTGATGCCGGAGGCGACCCCGTTCTTGTTCGTCCCCGGTACCTGGGCCGGGCCTTGCGGCGCACGGCCGCCGGTCTTCGCCTGCACGGCGAGCATGCCGGCGGTCTTTGCGGCGCCGGTGGCGACCGCCAGACCGGCGACACCCGACCGGTGCAGGTCGTTTCCGCCGGCCCCGTCACCGGCCCACTGCACGAACTTGTACGTGGCGTACGGGCACAGCAGCACCAGGACCAGAACGACGATGCCGGCCATGGCATCCGACAGCGCGGCCAGTCCGTCCTGCGGTTCCGAGTCCCCCAGCGCGCTCACGCCCACCAGGAAGACGATCGTCATCAGCAGTTTGGAGACCACCAGAGTGGCGGTGGCCTCAATCCAGCCCCTGCGCCACCGCTTGGCGACCTCCCAGCCGCCACCGGCGCCCGCGAAGACCGCGAGCGTGACCATGATCAGGATGCCGACCTTGCGGGCCACCATGACGCCCCAGTACAAGAACGCGCCGATGGCACAGCCGAGGGCGACCAGGGCGGGAATGGCCCAGCCCATGGAATACATCTGTCCGAATTGAGACACCCTGATCACGCGGCGGACGGCGTCCTCCATGCTGGTGCCCGCCACCTGGAACAGTCCGGCGCTGAGGACGTCGACGACGGTCAGCGCCACAGTGGTGACCGATATCGCCGCGAAGCTGAACAGGACTCCGGTCATCGTTCCGAACAGCGCCTGGGCCAGCGCACGATCGTCCCGGCGCCAGGCTGCGAGGATCAGTTGGAGACAGAAGGTGCCCACCGTCAGCACCAGGCCGATCGGCAGCAGCAGCTCGTAGTTGTCGCGGAACCAGCCGGCGTTCAGGTCGACGGTGGTCGTGGCGTCAACCGCGCGTACGGCGAGGTCCGCGGCTCCGGCCGCCAGTTCCCCCATCGACGAGGCGATCCAGGCACCGAGCCATGCGCCGATCCCGCTGGCCACCGATCCGCCAGCGGAGGAGATGACCTCGCCAGCCACATCGCAGACGACATTCACCACGGGGAGATCACACGGGCCCATTCGGCCCCTCCTTCATCTTCTTGTCGCGCGCCATCAGGGGGCGACGACCGGCATGACGGCCGCCAGCGCGCACGGTTTCTCGGGACGGCACTGGACGGCGAGGGTGATGGAACGGGCCTCGGCGCCGCCGGCGCTGGAACCGTTCCAGGCGATGGACTGTTTGCCGGTGACCGTGACGGTGTAGAGATACGCCTCGGTGATGGCCGCCGGGTCTTCCCGGAGCGCCTCGACGAATGCCATGGGGAAGTGGGCCTCCTCCGCCTTCGCCGTGGCGAACTGGCCGTTGTCCGCCATCTGCGCCCACAGCACCGGTGAGGGAACCTGAGCCTCCACGGACGTCGCATCCGTGTACTTCTTCTCGCCGGTCATCCACGCCTGGAGAGCCGACATGTGCTGCTCGTGGGTGACCGCGCGGGTGTCGTAGGCCCACAGCGCCTCGGCCGCGGCCTTGGCGAACTCGATCGGATCGTCGGTCTCCGGCGGCTCGGGAAGCTCCGCCTCCGGCACCTCGGGGCGATCCGGAGCGGGGGCGATGGACGGCTCCGCACTGGTCACGGGATCCGGTGGTGAACCGCTCGTACGGTGATCGCGGGTCAGGAACGCGAAGAAGGCCGCAAGGGCTGTCAGCACCATCAAGACGGCCCCGCCGAGCAGCACCCGGCGTCGCGTATCGAGGTTTCGCATCACTGGACCTGCGTTCCGAGAGCCGAGAAGAACGCCACGATCCCGTTGGCCGCACCCAGCAGTAGTGCGCAGCCGGCGGCCACAACGGTGCCCTTCTCGCCGGTGGCCTCGGCCTGATGACCGCCGGAGTGATGGCCCCAGGCCCACACCAGGGCGCTGACGGCGAGGGCGCCGACCACGGCGATGATGCCGAAGAGATTGATGCTGCCCATGACCTGCTTCAGCACATCCAGCCCGGGCAACCCGCCCTCGCGGGGCGTCACCCCCGGGTCGTACGCGAGGTCGAGCAACCTGTCGAAGACAAGCATTAACGAACTCCAGTTCGAGATCGGACGAAACGTGGCGGGCCGGTACGGAAGCGAAAGCGGAAACCTTCAGACGATCCGGCGAACGACGAGAACCTGGTCACGCCAATCGGCGAGTGTGGCGATTCGTACGACGTCCCCTGTCTTGGGCGCATGCACGACGAGCCCCGAGCCGATGAACATGCCGACGTGCTCCGGCACTTCGGCCGTGCCCTGGGTGAAGAGCAGGTCGCCGGGCTTCAAGGCGTCAACGCTGACCGCCGTTCCCTCCCCGACCTGCGTGTATGTGGTCCGGGACAGCTCAACACCGGCCGCCTGGTAGGCCATCTGCATCAGCGAGGAACAGTCGCAGCGGCGCATCGCGTCGGGACCGTGGGCATCGGTGCAGGAACCACCCCACTGATACGGGGTGCCGAGTTGTCCGAGAGCCCAGCGGATGGCAGTCCGTACGTTCTCCGGTGCGTTCGCCGGCAGCGAGTACCCCTCGGGGAGGGCCCCGGCCGGGATGTCACCGAACTCGGACCCGTCGCCCCCGTCCTCGTCATCACACCCGAGACCGTTGCGCGGCTCTTCATTGCCCGGCGCGGACACCAACGGATCGATGGCCTGTTGCAGGGCGGTCGCCAGCGGCTCCCACTTCGCGTAGGCGTCCGGGTAACCGGACCGCTGCACCGCCTGAGCGGCCTGGGTGACCGTCAGCGACTCCCAGCCGGAAACCTGGCGGAGCCCTTCGTAGAACTTGGTGCTGGCGTACACCGGATCCCGCACCTGCTCAGCTGTTCCCCACCCCTGCGAGGGACGCTGTTGGAACAGTCCGAGCGAGTCGCGGTCGCCGTAGTTGAGATTCCGCAGCCCGCTCTCCTGCAACGCGGTGGCGAGGGCGATGATCTGCCCGCGCGCCGGTATGTTCATCGCCGCGCCTGTGGCCTGGATCGTCACCGCGTACGGCACCTGCTCCTTCGGATCATCCAGACCGGGAACCGCCGAGGCCCCGGCTTCCCCGTTCTCCAAGACGTCGGCCACCTGGTCGGCAACAGCGTCGGCGTCCACGCCCGGCGAGGCTGAATCGGAGCACGAAACGTCTCCACCAGCAGCCAGCGCCCCTACCACCGGAACGATCAGCATCAACGGCCCGGCCGCCACCAGAGCGACCACAGCTGCGGTGGTTTTCACGACACCGACCCGCGCACAGAACTTATGCAGGCGTGCAACCGCATCACCAGCTCCTTACTGAGAGACGGCACGGTGCCGGTGCCTCGTCGAAAGTTCGCCGACACCGTGCCGGATGAATCCATGACGCCTAACTCGGGGCGGCAGCCAGCTGCACCGCTAATCTCTCGCGACGCATTTCCCCACCTCCACACAAATTTCCGCAGGTCAGCGCCGTGGATCGAGTTCCGTTCCACGAGCTGAGCGGAACAGTAGAGATGAATTCCGGCCGCACCAAACGAAGCTGGCACTCATTGGGTGCGGCCGGAGAACGCGGCTACCCTCCGGCACATCCCTCGCTCGCGGTCGAATAACCCGGGCGTCGTTTCCCATTTCCCGGAGAGAGCCTTCCGCATGACGTACACCCTCCATCGCGGTGACGCGCTCACCGTGCTGTCCCGCCTCGCCGACAACAGCGTCGACGCCGTGATCACCGACCCGCCGTACAACAGCGGGGGCCGCACCAGCGGAGAACGGACCGGTCGCAGCGCCCGCGCCAAGTACATCTCCGCCGATGCCAGCCATGACCTGGCGAACTTTCCCGGAGAGAACCGCGATCAGCGCTCGTATGGCTTCTGGCTGAGCCTGCTACTCACTGAGGCGTACCGGGCCACCGTCGAGTCCGGCGCCGCGCTGGTCTTCTGCGACTGGCGGCAGTTGCCCACCACGACGGACGCTCTGCAAGCCGCAGGCTGGACGTGGCGGGGCATCGCGTCCTGGAACAAGCCGGTCTCCCGACCGCAGAAGGGCAGGCTCCGGCAGTCGTGCGAGTACATCGTCTGGGGCACCAAGGGACCGGTCGATGCCAATCGCAACCCGGTCTACCTGCCCGGCCTGTACACCGCGAGCCAGCCGAGGAAGGACCGGGTGCACATCACCCAGAAGCCGGTCGAAGTCATGCGGGAACTGGTCAAGGTCTGCCCGCCCGGCGGTACGGTCCTCGACCCCTTCGCCGGCTCCGACTCCACCGGCGTGGCGGCACTGCGCGAGGGCCGACGGTTCGTCGGGATCGAACTCTCCGACCATTACGCGGACATCGCCGACGAGCGCCTCCGCGACGAACTGACCCAGGAGGACTTCGACCCGGCCGGCCCCGAAGAGTAAACCCGCCACCGGGGCTGTGTCTCAGACACAGCCCCGGTGAATCAGCGTGACGCTCCTTCGACGCTCCGCAGTACGAGGTCGCGAGCCCTGGCCAGATCATCCCGGGAGCGGATCTTCACCTCCAGCGCACCGGTGCCCAGCGCACCAATCCCTGGGAGGTCGCGGGTGAAGCCCTCGACCAGGTCAACGCCATCGGGATCGACCGCCAGCCGAGCGACGAGGGTATGGCTGGCCGGCTGGAAGCGGACCGTTGCGACATTCCTGATCCGCCGGTACGCGATGTAGTGCTGCTGGAACTCCATCCGCACCTCCGCGGACGAAGTGAGCAGCACGTCGAGGTCGGCATACAGATCCTTCAATGACTGCGGCGACTCGTCGTACAACTGCCGGACGCCCTTGACCGCAGCACGACCGCTCTCGGCACCTGGGGCCGACGATCGAGTCGACGCAGTGGAGCCGGCCATGGAGGCGACGAGTTGCAGGGCCAGCAGGTCAGCGCCGAAGTGCCGGTAGCTCACCAGGTCCACTCGCCGGCCGATCTCCTCCATCGCGAACACATCTTGGTGAAGTCCGCCGCCACACACACCACGCGCGGGTCGCTCCAGTCGACCTTGTCGGCTTCCTCCGCCCCCAGACGATCCTTGACCAGGTTCCCGAACTCGTGGGCAGGACTCTGCCTACCCCCGACCGTGCCCAGAACGGCACCGCCTGGACGCCTCATGCGCCGTAGTGGATGTGCCCGGCCCACAGGGTCGGAGTGGCGGGGAACCGCTCGCGCTGGGCGCGGACCGCACGGTGCAGAGCCACGGCTGAGTCGGCGGCGTCCCGGCCCACGCCGGAGTAGAACGCCTCGGCGATTTCCATCGCTGCCTCGTCGTCCACCCGCCACAGCGTGCCCACCACATGTCGGAATCCGGCCGTGTGGAACGCGCCCGCGATGTGCAGCGCCTCATCGGCCAGCGCGTCGTGACCGCGCACCGTCTCGCAGGCCGACAGATAGGCCAACTCCGCACGGTCCAGGCGCAGCCGGGCGATGTCGGCTGCGGTCAGCAAGCGTTCGGTGTGGTCGTTCAGCAGCAGGTGGCCGCCCGAACCCGTCTCTGCCCCGCTGATCGCGTGACAGGCGAGGTGGAACCAGGTGTACTCGGTCAGCGCCTTGAGCACCGAGGCATACTGGGCCTGGTGCCCGATTAGGCGGCGGGAGGCAGGAACCAGCCGGTTCACCTTCTCAATCTCGACCCTGGCACCCAACAGTTCGGGCGCTCCCGGCGTCCAGGGCATCCCGACCGCGAGCATGGTGCGTCCGCGCGAAGCCTCCCGTGAGCACGCCCACGCGAGGGTACGTACGGTGGCGGCGTACGAGGACACCACCCGGTCCAGCACAGCGGCGCCTGGACTGTGCGGCGACGCGGCAGCGTGCAGCGGCAGCGCGCTGAGCGGCCCCGTCGGAATCCACCACATCCGAGGAAATTCCCGCCCCTGGGGCGGCGGTCCAGTGAACCCCAGGGCCTCGAGGACGGGTTCGGCGATAGCTTCCCACAGCCAGCCGAGCAGCGTGGAGATCTGCCGCTGGGCGGCGAGCTGCCCGGCAACCGGCAGCGCAGTGTCGCCGGCCCGGCGTACACATGCCGTGAACTCGTCAGCTTTCTTCTGCAGTTGCGCGAAGTCCGCAGCCGGCAGCGGAACAGACCATGCTCTCCCCCGGTGGAGAAGTAGCGCGTCGCACCCAACTGGGCTGGTGTTGATCAGGGCCACCGGTCCGATGGGAGCCAGTGCCGCCAGGAGTCTTCGTGGGTCGGGAGGCCTCAGGAACTCCTCAAAGCCGGGGATGCCGCGTATGGCCCGCACCACCGCGTCCCAGGCCACGGCCTGTTGGTGCCGGTCCTCGCCCGTCAGTGTTTCGCCGGTGCCCCGCGGAGCATGGTCGGTCAGCAGCGACCCGGACAGGAAGCCGGGAGCCTCGGGGCGGTCGAGTTCCCGGGACAACGACTCGAAACGATCGGCCAGCCAGGGCTCCCGGGCACGGAGGTCGGTCACATCGTGGAGCGTGTCCAGCCTCTGGCCGATGAGCACCCCCCGGCCGTGCTCCAATTGGCGCAGCGCCCGCAGCGGATCCGGGGTCTGCGCCCGCAGCGACAGGGCTGCGGCGCTCCGTGCGATGCCGCCGAACCTGGCCAGCTGACGCTCCCGGTCGGCACGCGGCAGGGACCTGGGGACGGTCCTGGGCAGCAGTTCGAGGGCAAGGTCAAGACTCCACCGTGCCTGGGCCTCCGCCTTGGCGGACGCGCGGCGCCGTGCCGATATCGCTACCAGTAACCGGTTGGCGGCCCACAGCTGGGCCGCCTCAATACGCAGGTGGACGGGGTGTGCGGTGCCTTTGGCCAGCCGTTTGAGGTCACGCCCGGGTAACCGTCCGATGCGGAGCCCGCTACGTCGGCCGGCGTGGTTGCCGGCTATCAGGACTTCCGCCATTCTCGCGCTCGCCAGCGCCATCCGGGACGAGCCGTGCAGCACATGACCGGGCGGCGCCGCCGCGGCGGCCCTCTTGGCCGCCCGCACCACGGCCAGCAGGATGTCACTCTGCTCGCGGGTGATGCGGCCCGGGAGTTCCGGCAGGGGGGGTAACGGAGCATACGCGTCCGGCAGATGTCCCAGGCCGAAGGAATGCTCGAACAGCAGCCGCATCACCCTGGCGTATATCGCGAGCCGCTCTGCCCGGTTGGGGTGCTTGCGAGGGGTGGCCGCGAGAGCCTGGCGGGCGGCGGACAGCGCGGCGAAGAGGTCCTCTTCCCGCTCCCGGACGAGATAGAGATCCATCAGAATCAGGCTCAGATTCGCGTGAAAGCGTGCCCGCAAAGGATGAGATGCCGGTGTCCCGCCAAGCGCTTCAACAGCCAGTCGTACCGCCCTGATCAGCGCCTCGGCATCGCCGTGTACCGATTGGTGATGCACGAGCCGCAGCGCCTCGGCGAGATTGGAGCTGGTCGCGTTGATGAGGAAGGCGTCCCCCGACGACCGGGCCAGTTCCCTGGCCCGGTCGTACACGTTCACGGCCTCGTCGAGCGCGGTGGTGTCCTCGGTCACCTCGCTCTTGGCCTTCATCGCGCCGCCCAGGGAATTGAGGCGTGAAGCGATGGTTCTCCCGTCGGCCCGGGGGTCCCGCAGGGCGGCGCGAATCTCGCGGATGCCTTCGTCGAGATCCTCGGGAGCGCTGATGGCCTTCCAGCGGGTCTGCAGCGCCCCCGAGAGGTTGGCGCGAAAGATACCCAGCATGGGATGGCCGTCGGGCACGGCGGCAACGGCCGCGCGCAGTGTGTCCACCGCACGGTCGATGTCCTCCCGGGAGCCGAACCGTTCATAGCGTGACCACAAGCACTTGCCGAGGCCGTTCAACGCAGCGGCGTGCAACTCACCGGACGGCCTGGATGCCAGTACATGGCGGAAGGTCGCCTGCGCGGCTTTCAGCAGACGCCGATCATGAGTGCGGTCGAATTGATCATGTAATTCCTCGCCACGCAAGATCAGGGCCATATCGAAGGACGAAACCCGCTGACTCCGCGCCCCGAGAGCCATCATGACCATAACTTGCGTGAAATCCGCCTCGGGTTCCCGTTCACGCCTACCGAACATCGCTCCCCCGTACGGTCGCCGCGTTCCCCTCGCCCCACTACCATGAGGCATACGCTGTTGACGCAGCAAGGGGCTTCGGGGTGACAGGAAGAACAGCAACGGGGTACGACGGGGCGGAAGCCTCGCGAGACATACTCGCGCGGATCTGCGCCGAGCTGACCGACATCCGCGCGCTCACCGCCGCCGCCGGGGTGGGGATCGCGGGCGAAGCGGAGCGGATCATCGGCGCCCTCCGGGACGGTGCCGACGTGGCCGCCGCAGAGGAGGACCTGCACCAACTGCTGCGCCGCAGCGGGGTGGCGGGCGGGCTCCGCGGCGTTACCCGCGGCGGCGGTATCGGCGGGATGCCACCCCTGCCCGGTCATCCGGTGCCGCCCCCGGTGCTGGTGTGTCCCCTGAGCCGCTGCCCGCGCGCGGTCCTGGCCGACGACCCGCTGGAGATGTCCCGGGAGTGCGCGCTGCACGGCCTGCGCCTGCGGCGGATCGATCCCCCCGGATGAACGCACTGCTGACGGAGTTGGGCAAGAGCCTGGCCACGCGGTGGCTCAGCCAGCTCATGCCGGCCGGGCTGCTGTTCCTCGGCACCGCGGCGACGGGAGCTGTCCTGGGGCACACTCACTGGTACGACCTGCCGGCCGCGGTTCACCGGCTCGACCACGAGCTGTCCCGCCCCGGCGAGTCCTCCGTCGGTCTGATCCTGGGTGCCACCGCCGTTGTGGTACTGGTGGCGACGGCGACGGGACTGCTGATCAGAGCCATGGCTCAGCCCGTCGAGCGACTGTGGGGCGGAGCCTGGCCCCGGCCGCTCGACCGCCTCGCCGCCCGCCGTAGGAAACACCGTACGATCCGGTGGAACACCGCCGACGAGTCGCTCAGGGCGGCCTGGCGACACCACGCGACGGCACAGCACCACGCCCGCCCGCCCGGCGTCGCCGCGCCGGACGACGCGGAGCCGGCCCGGCGCCTGGCAGCCCGCGACCGGATAGCCCTGGAACGCCCCGCCCACCCGACCTGGATCGGCGACCGCCTCCACGCGGTGGACCGCCGGGTCCTCACGACATACGGCCTGGACCTGAGCGCGGTGTGGCCCCGGCTTTGGCTCCTGGTCCCCGAGGAGACCCGTAGCGAACTGCGCACGGCCCGTGCCGCGTACGACGCCGCGGCCCAGTTGGTCGCCTGGTCCGTGCTGTATCTGCTGCTGGCCCTGTGGTGGTGGCCTGCCCTGCCGGCCGCTGCGGCGGCCTTCCTCACCGGATGCCGCCGGGGCCGTGCGGCGATGGACACGTTCTGCGGCCTGGCCGAGTCGGTGGTCGATCTCCACTCCCGAGAATTGGCCGCCACCCTCGGTCTGCCGGCCGACGGGCCCCTAACGGCACATCGGGGAGCAGAGATCACCAGACTGCTGCGCAAGGACGCCTGAGCCCCTAGCCATGGAACCCCGTGCGGACCCCCGTCACAGGTCTTCGGGGGCGCGTCGACCAGGTGGTCCAGGACCAGCATGTGGCCCGGGGCGTGGGTGATGGCGTACTCCGGGGCCGCGGCCGGGAGGGCGAGTTGGGGGGTGACCCCGCAGGCCCAGAAGACCGGTACGTCGCCGTCCTCGATCACCGGGGAGGGTCCGAAGTCCACGCGGGACAGGTCGGCGATGCCCAGGGCCGCCGGGTCGCCGATGCGGACGGGTGCGCCGTGGCCGGTCGGGTAGCGCGCGGTGATCTCGACAGCGCGCGCGACCAGGGCGGCCGGAATGGCCCGCATGCATGACGGGGGCCCGTACGGTACTCGGATGCCAGGAACCGGATCCCGAGCAGCGTCTCCACGTTGGTTTCGATCAACGTCTGAAGGTGGCGCTCCAGTGTGACCGCAGCCCCCGGAACCTCGGTGGCGACTCCGTCCACCACCCGGAAGAGCTTCAGATCGTTCACCGGCTTCCCCCGCTCCGTCAGAATCATGAATCCTGCACGGGAGTCTATTCAGTCGGCCGCCACACTGTCTCTCGCTCTTCGGCTCCCCCGTCGAGGGCCCCGAGGAGAACAAGGTCGGGGCGCCCCCGAGATTTCGTGGGCTTCGGTCCGAGTCATCCTGGGTCGCCAGACGGATCGCCGCTGACGGCAGGGTGAGGCCCCCGTTGCCGTATCGCTGGTTGGGCGATCCCTTAATCGCGTCGGAAGCCTTGGGAGCCGGCAACAACCACTCCACCTCGTCCGCGAGGTTTGGCCCGTGTCCGCCGCGTTTCCGCTTCGCCGGGTGCTGACTTCCGCCGTTCGCCCCCAGATTGCTGGTCGGGATCTTGAGCAGGGCGAGACCGGCCGCGCCGGGCGTCGACGCCCCTGACACGTAACAGACGCCCCCACTCATCGAGCCTGAGGCTGGCCACGGCTCGGCAAAGATCTCTCGGTGACCACACAGCAAGGAGCCCTGGGATGTCTCCCAGACGCCTGGATTGGGATTCCACCGTGCAAGCCGAACCGCGTGAGGCGGCCAAGACCCGGCAAGGGGCGAAGCGATGGGGCCGTTGTGGTCAGCGTCCATGCCGGTGTTCCGGGGTAGGAACCGTACACGTCACGCTTGGGCCCGTGTCCTCGGACAGCGGTCGTCCGGCCGAGAGAGCAGAATGGGCCGAGCGGCTCAGCGCGGCAGTTGAACGAATCGCAGAACGGAACATGTCACCCGTCGGCTTGCACAGCGCCTCGGTAACTTGGTCAAGATCGCTCCGGACGTTCTCCAGTCGCTCTCGGACCGTGATGATGGCGTCTCGTCGGTCGTGTTGGTCGTCGGGCGGAGGCCATGTCGAAGTTCGGTGGAGGAGACCCAGCTCCGCGTACGCGGCGGAATAATTCTGGATGGCACGCCCTGCCGATCGAGCCGCCGCCGCATAGGCGTGGACGACCGGGCTGAGGTCGACCTCCTCCGTATCGTCGACCCGGACCAGCACCTCGTCGGTCAGCTTCTTACAGAGCCTGCTCAAAGCGGCGAGCTGCCGTGATGCCGCAGGGAGATCGGGAAGCTCATTCCTCGCCGCGTCCGGGTGAGATCGGCCCGCACCTGGCCGAACTGACGGGCGGTGGCGAACAGCTCGTCCGCTTCAAAGATCGCCCGGTGCCGCATCTCGCTCATACCGGCCCCCGCCGATTCTGGATGGCCGCCGGCGGGGCGATGTTGGCGAACGAAGGGGACACCGCGCTCACCGGACCCGCCGGTGGAGCCTGGGCGCCGGCCGGGGAGGAAGACGTCGCGGCGGCGCTGATCTCCGCTCGATGGCGCTGCTCCGCGATCACCCCGTCATGAGCTGGCGGGGAGCACAGCGACTCGTCCATATGTGCGTCGAAGCCGACGCCCCTCAACAGGTACATCGCCCGCGTAGCGCGGCTCATCTCCTCCTCGGTATCAAGCCCCTCCGGAAGCCGATGCCAGACATGGACCGGAGGCGCCATCTTCTCGACGAATCCGCAGCTCTTGAGGATCTGATGGGCCTGTGGATCACTGCTGTCGGCTATGACCTCCGTGCCGAGGGGCTTGCGGTAGATCTCGGCGTCGGTTCCGTATTCCTCGTGGAGGAAGGACAAGATGTGGCCTCTCAGTGAAAGCGACGAACTCAGCGGATCCGGCGGACGCCGGGTGGTTCGGTCTGCGGTGGGAGCGGGCTGTCCGAGGTCGGAGCGGCGCCAACTGCGCGGTGACGAGAAGAAGAGAGAGCGGCACGGGCCCGTTCGGCGTGCTCAACGGCCAGGGGCATCGCACCGTCGGCCAGACCATCGCGATCGGGATGCGGAAGGCTGTCAGGGAGGGCCACCTGCTCGGAGATGGCGCGGAAGCGCTCGCCCAGGTCCCGCCCTTCAGCGGTACCAAGGCCCTCGCACCAGGCGGCAGCCCGGCCGATGAACTCCTCCAGATCGCCGGCACCGCCACCGTGCCGTTCGAGGATCTGCTCAAGAACGTCAGCGACATCGCGCGCTCGACGCTGTCCGTGCGCCGACGCGAGGAGTCGGGGCTCCACTGCCACGGAGAAGCCAGCGTCCTGAAAGCCCTTGGTGGCACCGGCCACCGCACGAACCGCCGTGCCGAACGACGTGTCGTCCGGCAGAACGAACAGCCTCTGAGAGCGGTCGTACCGAAACCCGTGCTCGCGCAGCATCGCATCCACAAGAGGCCGGCTGTCAGCCGCCGCGGCGACGACGCCGAGGTCCTGATGAAAGCCGAAGGCCACACTGGGTTCGATCGGGGAAGACGTCACCGGGGCTCCTAACGGCAGGCGGCTGGCCGCCGCACAGCAGGAGTGGAAGGAGCCTGAGCAACAACATCACTTGCGGGCCGGGCCGGCACCGAAACTCCCGCGCGGCTCGGCGAGACAACGGTGGCTGCTTGGACCCGCCGCTGCTCAGTCACCCCCGTGGGGTCAGGACGCCCATTGCCCCGGATGTAAGAGAAGGCTTCGAAGACGAGGTCCGTGGTGTCGAGCCTTGTCTCGATGTAGCGGAGATCGCCCTCGTCGTAGAGCAGCAGACCCTCCCCGGTCCGCAGGTCAGTGCCGACGGCTCGCAGGGTTCCATCGGCATCACGGACCTGGTCGTGCACAACGACCCGGCCGGAGCGGATATCGGCGTGGAGCGCCTGTCCTGAGGTGACCGGTGTCTCGGCGGCTCCCGTCCTGCCCGGGGTTGCGGACTGAGCCTGCGAGGAAGGCGTCTGGTGCTCATACCTGGCATCGGAAGTGACGCTGTACCCCACAGCCCGAAGCGACTCCGCCGCCTGCCGTCCCCGCCGGACCGGGTCCCGCTTCGGTTCGCCCAACACGTACAGCGGACTATCGGGTAGTTGGCAGAACCCGACCCGGCGCATCATGTGGTCGGCAACATGACTTTCAAATGCGGAAGCCGCAACGACCCCATACCGGCCGTCATAGCTGATGGTGGTGTGTGGGCGATTTGCTGCCACAGGGGGTGCCCCTTACACGTATCGGAACGTTGCAAGGGGACGAGGGTCAGGCACTCATGCCGATTTGGCCGGGCCGGAATACCCGTGGTAACGGAGTTCAAGGTTGGTGGCAGACACCACGAGCGCCGACGCGAAGGCCACCTCGGGGCGCTACTTGCCCTTCCCTTCATCCCGGGCGTAAATCCACAAAGAGACGGAGAGCGGGACGAAAAGCAAGGCCAACAGGACACTGAAGCGCGCGTCCATGACGTGCTCCAACCGGCTGTAATAACGGTCTTTCCCTGTGCCGGCCAGCCACACAGCGAGGACCGCGAATATCCGGTGAAATCGAGCGGGAGCCGAGGCGGACGGCCATGGTCGTCTCTGAAGCGGAGACAACGTGGGTGAGGGCTGCGGAGGCTCGGGCATCTCGTTCAGCGTGGACATCGTGGCAGCGGAATAGTCAGATGGTTTTCCACAGACCGGTGTCGAGGATTCGGGTGCCTTCGTGATGCTTCCCGGCATCAGGTGCCGGTAGGTGCGGTAGGTCTCCTCGATGGATTTATGGCCCATACATTCCGCAACGTCCGTGATCGGTATTCCCTTGCCGAGGGCGTTGGAGGCGAAGTAGTGCCGGAAGCTGTACATTCCGACACCCTCCTCGGCGGGGAGGTTCTCGAAGAGGCTGCGGACGCGGCGTCGTTCCATCGGTTCGGTGTAGTAACCGCTCGGTCCCCGGAGCAGGTATCCCTCTTTCGTGGCGCCGTGCTTCTCCTCGAAGCGCTCCATCGCCTCGCGTACCGTCCGAGGAAGGGGCACTTCCCTGAACTCGCCCGGCTTACGGTGCTTGAGCTTGGCCGGCCGGTGCAGGTTGGAATGGATCTGCTCGTGTACCCGGTAAACGTCGTCCGCGACGATGTTGTTCAGACTTACCGCCCGTGCCTCGCCGTTACGAAGCCCGCAGCCCACCATGAGGGAGATCTCCAGTGCGAGGTCCTCGTCTGCGACCGCCAGCGCCTTCTTGACGTAGTCAAGCGTCGGGATGGCCACTTTGGCGCGAACATATTCGGGTGTGTGAACTCCCTTGACGGGATCCGAGGCCATTGCTCCCTTGGCGTAGGCGTCCCGGAGGATCGACTTCAGGGTGCGGAAGATGTTCACCTGATGGCCGGTGCCCACGCCATTCGCTGCCAGATCGTCCAGAAACTGCTCGACTACACTCGGCGTGACCGTGTTCAGCTTCCGCGATCCCATGGCCGGGTTGATGTGGACGTTGAGGTAGCTGCTGACATGTTCGGCGGTTGAGTAGTCGGTCATTTTGCGTTGCCGGGGCAGCCACGACTCGGCGTACTCCTTGACGGTCTTTCCGCCCAGCTCACGGCGGGCTTCTGCGACGGAAGGGGCGATCTTGCGCTTCTCCGAATAGATCGCGTTGAGGCGTTCTATCGCGTCGTCCTGGGTGGGGTAGTCGCCCTCCTCCCGCTGAGTGCCGAGCGCGTCGCGATAGCGGGGCGTGTACGGGTGCGGGCAACGGGTCGGCTTGGAGCAGTCGCAGGTTTTGAAGAAGGTACCCATGCCGCGGGCGAGCTTTCGGGCCACAAGTCAGCCTTTCGACCGAGCCGGGCGACCAGCGGACCAGCTCCGCCGTCACGTCCCGGGAGTCGGCATGAGGACACAGCGGTGCCCGCATGCTGACTGTTCGCTGACTTGAGCCCCACCATGATGGCTCTGACCTGGGCAGATGTCCAGAGGCTAGATGTTGGACTTGAACAGAGTACGCAGCACTTTGGACTCCTAGAAGACGGCTCCCCGCCAGCTTTCTGCAGGTCAGGGGCGCGCTTCACCGTACATCGGCATAGCTTCGACTCCAAGATTCTCCAGAACATCGTTCGCCGTAACGAGCAAGTCTCTCACCTGCGCAATCTGCGCGAATCAAGCTGCCGCCAAGCCATTGACCAGGAACATGTACAGAGGACTCTCCCAGTCCAATGCTGAGCGGATACTGACCTACCTGATGGCTCATCAGGTAGGTCGACGATCTCGAGCAAGTTGCTGCCTGGTTCAGCGACGGTGAGGTAGAGGGTCTGGGGCCGACCAGAACGCGCCTCCACCACACGACCGAACGCTTCCGCGTCGTTCCCCCTCTTCACCAAGCCGAAGGCGCACGACAAAGTCTCGAATGACAACAGACGGGCATCCGTTCGGCCAGGACTTCCAACAGGTCGGGGCGAACCACGACGTCAGCCTGGAGGTGGCAGACCACTCCCCCACCGGCCCCTCCGAATCCGCATGACAACGCTGCTGCGGCGACTGCGTTGGCTCACGCGACAGTCGCTCAGAACGGAGCCTGGGTCACTGCCCATTGCCGCCATGGGTGAGCCCACTCAGGACCGTCTCGCTCTCCTACGGGAACCGTTCCGGTCGTCCCGTTGGCAGTTTCGAGCCGCAGGCGCATGCCATGCCGACGAGCTCGGGAGCAGTGAACGGCTTAGCGCGGGAGGTTATGCCTCCGTTGGTGCTATCGAGGACCTGGGTGACGTAAACGATGCCGTAGATCTCCTCCGGGCGAAGTGACTGGCTCGGTCAAGTTCAGACTCGCCCCGGTCCCCGGTGCATCTGCACGGAGACCGATCCGTCCTGGCCGGTGCCTGACCTGAAACCACCAGCTATCGCATCCTCTCCGAAGAGATGACAGTGCTGGCCAAGCGCGTAGACATCTGGCAGCAGGCAGAGATCAAGCCCCACGGGATCGCGGTCGTAGCCCGAACTTATGCCATGGCCGACAGCGCTGTTCAGGCACTACGTGACGCCAGGCTAGCCGTACTGACCATAGAGGTTGGTGACATGATTCACGGTTGGTTGGTCTTGAAATGGGTGAGGGCCTTCTGGCCTGGTGTGGATTGCGACATCTGCACCGGCGACCAGAAAGGCCCTCGCGCCACACCGTAACGCACCCCTGACCGAGACCGGCCGTCTGCGGCTTGCCCGCTGCGTCGTGGATGACGGCTGGCCCCTGCGGGGCCGCCGAACGCTACCGGGAGCCCCGGTAAAGCCGGGATACCTGACCGGACCTCCCGTCCACACAGCAGCCCGCGCCGGACCCCGACGCGCACCGAACGCCGGATCATCAAGGTCCGCGTAGTGCACCGGTGGGGGCCGGCCCGCATCGCTCATCTGCTGCGGCTGGTGCCCTCCACCGTCCACCGGGTCCTGACCCGCTACCGGCTGGCCCGGCTCACACATCTGGACCGGGCCACCGGCCGCGTCATACGCCGCTACGAACGCGAACGGCCCGGCGAACTCGTGCACGTCGGCATCAAGAAGCTCGGCAACATCCCCGACGGCGGCGGACACAAGGTCCTGGGCCGGCAGGCAGGCCGAAAGACCCGCGCGGGCGCCGGCTACAGCTATCTGCACACCGCGGTCGATGACCACTCCCGCCTCGCCTACAGCGAGATCCACACCGACGAGAGGAAAGACACCGCCGCCGCGTTCTGGCACCGTGCCCAGGCGTTCTTCGAACAGGCCGGAATCACCGTCGAACGCGTCCTGACCGACAACGGGGCCTGCTACCGGTCCCACGACTGGCGCCAGGCCATGGCCCAGGCCGGGATCGCTCACAAGCGGACCCGGCCCTACCGGCCACAGACCAACGGCAAGGTCGAGCGGCTGAACCGGACCTTGCTGGAAGAGTGGGCCTACGCCCGCCCCTACCGGACCGAGCAGGAACGACGCGACGCGTTCCCGCAATGGCTGCACACCTACAATCACCACCGCGGACACACCGCGCTCGCAGGCAAACCACCCACCAGCCGCGTCCCCAACCTCACAGGGCAATACACCTAGCACCGCGTCCCATAACCGCTTGGCGCAACCTCGATGCAGATGGAATCGCCATCGTCGATGGTCTGGCTCGCAAGCTGGGCCGCCCGGTGCAAGCGGTAGGGATGGATGCCAAGTGGCACAGAGATCCGGATCGCAAGCCCATGAAGCGTCCCGAACAGGACAAAACTCGGGACGGGGAGCTTGCAGCTGATCTCGCCGGCCTGGTCGCCGATGACCTTCGGGACCTCGCCTTAGCAGTGTCGGGACTGGGGAGTCCTTCGAGCAGGAGAACCAGTACACCTCGGTCCTCCCCCCGCCTTCCAGAGCTGCCGGCGCCGCTGCTGCCCTCGACGCTTGGCCGCCCGTCCTACGAGGAGAGCACAGCGATGTGAACGGAAACCAACTGCCCTGGGGCGATCCCGAAGACGACGTAGCGCTGCTGGCACCGACCGAGCGGATGACCAACTGGCGTGCATTCCTGGCACCTTTGGCGGCCAGCCGGGAAAGATAGCGGCGCCGGCCGCCCAGTAATGCTTGCGCTTCGCTTCGTGCGAGGCGCCCCCTGTTCGGTGGGTGGTGCGATCCACAGGAGATTGCTGTGCCTTTCCTAGCGGAAAGAACCGAGCCAGAACGGGAGAAGCGTGCGCATCTCATCCGTCCAGTACATCCGTCAGGTGTCTATCGGTTCACGGCTGCCGCAACAGGCCTGGTGATTGGGGTCTTCCACGCTCTCAGCAGTCTTGTCATCGGTCAGGGAACATCCCAATGGTCCCTCGCATGCCCTTCCCCTGCTCCCTTCTCATCGTGGTGGGCCGCGCGCCCAACCGGCGGCCTCTCCGCTCCGCCACCCAAGTCCGAAGTCGCTCTTCATCCCCGCCAGCCCTCTGCCAGAAATGCTCATATGTTACGTCGGGGAGTGTCCTCCGAACCAGCCTAACAACCCCTTAAATTGCACACCTTGAGTGGGCACTAAGAGTGTGCTAGCGTCGCACTCAAGTAGTAGGCGGACAACAACTCCTTCGAGCCTTCGGGATATATGTGAGCGCCTTGGGCAGGATGCGGAAGTTATCTGGCAGGGAACCGTTTACGATATTGGGCCTGCATTTCGGCCACGATGCGGCAGCAACAGTTCTCCGGGGCGGGAAAATCCAGTCGTATGTGATGTGCGAGCGATTCTCCCGGATAAAACATCAACTGGGACTGGACATTGACACGATTTACCGCGCGTTAACGGATGCAGGAATCGGGGTGCGCGACCTGGATTGCGTAGCTGTGTCCTCCACTCAGGGTATTGAGCTACTTGTGGACACACCTTCGCGATTCGATGTTGAGTATCGGGGGGAAGACTACTTCGGCAGGCCCGTGCCAAGCCGTTTCGAAGGTCTGGAGCATGCGCAGATCGCGGCCAGCGGTGAGCGATCGCTGCTGAAGATGCTCTCCGATCCGGAACTGTCTGGCACCTATGTCGGCCAGTTTTTTGCGGAGGTCGCCCCCGCCTACCTTGGGTCCATTCCCCATGCCGACCGGGGCATTCCCTGGCTTGATTTCTACTCAGGGGAAGCCGAGTGGGAAAGCGCTGTCGGTCTAACCGGCTTGGCTGGAATCCCCACCGAACCGGGGGATCAGCTCCGCTACGGATTCCACGTTCCACTGACAGCGACTCTGGACGGGGTCCAGATCCCCGGCTACGCGGTGCACCACCATCTGGCTCACGCGGCCTGTTCGTACTACCAGTCCGGGTTCCGGCAGGCAGCGGTCTTCACTCATGATGGATTCGGCCTGGCGGAGGAGCGTGTCCGGGACAAGGGATTCCTGGAAAGGGCGTGCGGTCCGGGTATGTTCTTCCTGGGCGAAGAGAGAGCACTCTACCCATTAATGCCACACAAGCTCGGAATCGGGTTTCTATACGAGCATGTAGCCACGGAAATTGGTCTGGGAGTCAGTGGCGGCCCGGGAAAGCTGATGGGTCTTGCAGCGTACGGGAAACCCCGGTTCTTCGACGAGAGCTTCGTCGGGAATCTCCATGATCTCGAGAAGAAGTACACGGACGCGCCGAACGACTGGATTCGTAGCTGCCTGGAACAGGCCGGAAGGCTCGGCTACGATCTGACCGCCCTGGGCGATCCGAACCGCATCACTGAACCGGTCAACGCTGACATCGCGGCCAGCACGCAACTGCTCCTGGAGCGCACTAGGCTGGCGGCAGTCGCGTCCTTGAAAGACCTGCTCAACCGGATGGGCCGGGAGGATATCTCTCAGCTCTGCATGAGCGGCGGTACGGCGTTGAACTGCCCGTCGAACACTGACATCGCGGCCACGGGCGAATTTGACCGGGTGTTTATCGAGCCTATGTGCGATGACAGCGGGATCGCGGTGGGAGCCGCGCTGGCCGTCCACCACAGCATCCTCGGAAACCCACTCCCCGAGTCCCGGAAGTTCCGATCCTCGCCCTACCTGGGCCCTGGGTATCCGGAGGAAGAGATCAGCGCCGCGCTGGCCGCAGCCGACGACCGGATCAGGGTGGAACTCTGCTCGGACACGGCCGAGAGCGCAGCCCGGGACCTGGCAGACAACAGAATAGTCGCCTGGTTCGAGGGCAAAAGCGAGGCGGGGCCGCGAGCGTTGGGGCACCGCTCGCTGCTGGCTGACCCACGCCCCCGGGACAACTGGGCCCGAGTGAACCGGGTGAAGGGTCGCGAATGGTGGCGGCCTCTGGCTCCCGCCGTGCTGGGAACCCACGCTGCCGAGTGGTTCACCGGAACCACATTCCCCTCGCCTTACATGCTTTTCAACGCCGACGTCTGCGGGAACGGCCTCGGTGCAGTCACCCACGTCGACGGCACGGCCAGAATCCAGACGGTGGACGAGGCCTGCGGGGACTATTTCCGGCTCATCACCGCCTTCCACCGGCTCACTGGAACCCCGGTGGTACTCAACACCTCGCTGAATAGCCCGGGTGAACCGATCGTGGAGCATCCGGCCGACGCCGTTTCATTCTTTCTCGACCGGGAGGCCGATGTGCTCTACCTGCCCGGTTACCGGCTGACTCGAAAGGCCGACAACAAAACGTGACACCAGGCGCGTTCCCTTCCGCACCCGACACCCCACCAGAACGGATGAAAGAAGGCCCAACTGTGCCTGATCCGCAGCAGAACCCCGACACACTGAATGACTGGACTTATGTCCTGTGCACGCCGGACGCTGTCCTCGGCGGCAACGTCCCCGCCGTCATCGACTGTCTCCAACAACACGGACTCGTCCCGACCGTGTGCCGTATGACGGAGCTCGACCTGGACCTAATCAGGGGGCTCTACGGCGAGGGAACCCAGTGGTTTATCCAAAACCCGGGCGGCGAGAACGTCCGGTTCTCCTTGGACCTCCACGAACAGCTCTACGGGCTCGCTCCGGCATGCCTGATCATGCTGCACCGGCCCGCGGGAGCGGCCTGCCGGTCGGCACTGCAGGCCAAAGGCCGGGTATGGCCCGAGATTTCTCCTGGGCGAACCGTACGGCGGCTCGGCGAGAACGTGGTCCTCAACCTGATCCACTGTCCCGACGACCCGGAGGCGGCAGCCAAGGAACTTACCGTCTTGGTGGGCTCCGAGGAGGCAGAGCGGCTGCCCAAACTCGCCCGAACAGCTGGCCCAACACTGACTGGCCTGGTCGGCCTCCGGGCCTTCACCGATGCCGCTCCCACCTTCCATGGCTGGGAGGCAACCTCCTTCACTGCCATCGCCAATCGGTTGCACCGGCGGGTGCTCCAGCGCCTGGCTCTCTCCGCCCTGGACGAGGAGCAGGAACCAGCCCTCGCCAGGGCCGTCCAAGTCCTGGACCGCCAGCGCATGGATATCTCCCGAGCGGGCACCAGCCAGGACCGCATGCTGGCAGCACAGCCGGCTGTATCGGAGATCCGTACGACGCTGAGCCGCGCCGCAGCCGGGCAGGAGGACCCGGTACTGCTGGCGGGAATCGAAGCGCTGGCCGAGCACCACGATGTGCACGGTGCCCGGGACCTGGACGCGATCCATTCGCTGCGTAGTTGCGGCGTCTATATCTCCCCCCTGGAAACAGTGATTATCGGAACGCACCACTACGCGTTCCGCCCCAATGAGTACACATGCAAAGCCTATTGTGACCACGAAAGGTGACCCATGCCTGAGAGCGGCTTGAGAGAAGCTGTACGTTCGGTGTGGGAAGATGCATTCGGCATAACCATCGGCGGTGATCCCGACTTCTTTGAAATCGGTGGTGACTCGGTCACGGCACTGTCCATATCCGCCGGGCTGGAGAAGAAGTTCAAGGTACGCCCGGAAATTTGGATCCTCTTCGATAATCCGCAGCTCAGTCAGTACGTGCAGGTCTACTCGGAGATCCTCGTGGAGGACGGCAGATGAGAATCGGAACAGATCCCTCCGCAGCGCATCAACAGAACCCTGCCTGCGGATACGCGCCGGTGATCCCGCCGGCCGAAATGGCCCGCAACCCGGCGGTGTCGAGGGAAATCCTGCGACATGCCCTCGGCTGGCTGCACCACCACAGCGCCTCCCTGCCCCCGGACGAACAGCGTGAGCTGGGCAAGAAAGTCGGAATCGCCTCCGGGTTGTATGCTGCGGAGTTCCCCGCCGAGTACGGGGGATGGTCGCTCCCCGAAGTGTACGCGGGAGAGCTGCGTGAGGAAGCTGCGGCGAGCGGCCTGCTGTTCTCCCGGCACATCCTGTCGGTACACGACGGCCCGACGCGGCTGTTGCTAGAGGGAACACCGGAGCAGCGGGAGTGCTGGTTACGCCCTCTTGTCGAGGGCCGTTGGACCAGGTGTCTGGCGATGACCGAGGAACAGGGGGGGTCCGACCTCTCCGCGTTACGGACGACCGCCACGTGGACCGATGGGCGCTGGGTGCTCTCCGGCCGGAAGTACATGATCAGCAACGCAGCACACGCCGACATGGCGATCGTGCTGGCGAACGCTGTGGGAAGGGGACGGGGAGGGCCGACCTTCTTCGCCTTCACCACCGATGCTTCCGGCTGGAAGATACTGCGGCGGCTGCCCGGGATGGACGAGCAGTATCACCAGTACGAGATCGAACTTGACTCGGTGGTGCTGTCTGAGGCCGCAGTGCTCGGTGGGCCGGGCAAGATCGGATCGGCCACCGGGATGGCGACGCAGTGGCTGCCGTACGGCCGGGTCAACATCGCGGCCAGGTCGGTGGGGCTGAGCAGATGGGCTCTGGGGGTCGCCCGCCAGCACGCCGCGGAACGCGTGATCGGCAGTGGGAAGCTGAGCGACAAGCAGTACATCCGGGAGTTCATCGTCCGCTCGCACGTCAAGATCGAGGCGGCCCGGCTACTGGTCCGGCAGGCGGCCATGGCCCTGGATAAGGGCGAGATCGGCGTACGGCAGGCGGCAGTGGCCAAACTGTACGCCACCGAGTCCGCCTGTGAGGTGATCGACGACGCCATGCAGACCCTCGGCGGGCGGGGCTGGTTGAGGGAGTTCGGGCTGGAGCAGGCCTACCGGGAGGCCCGGGTCTCCCGCATGGTGGACGGGGCCTCGGAGCTCCTCAAGGAAACCGTCTTTCACTTGTTGCCCTGACCCCGGCGGGGGCAGCGGACGCCCTACCCGTCCCGGATCGAAGAACGCATGCTGATGGGAGTAATTATGCCGCTGCGGCAGAGTTTCGCCTGGTGGTCGTTCGCGCAGGGAAAGGAGAAGGACCCCTCCCTGCTCGGACTCGCCGCCAGTATCGGCTTCACAGGCGTGGACTTTCTAGACGAGGAACTGTGGCCAGCCGCCCGTGAGGCGGGACTCGCCCTGGTGGTGGCCGATGGGCACGCCGGGGCTGACACTGGCGAGAACGGCTTCAACGACCGGGCCAACCATCATGGTCTGCGGGACGAAGTGCGGCGGAACATCGAGAAAGCGGTCCGGGAGGAAGTGGGTCATCTCGCGGTTGCCTTCGGCAACCGGCACGGCCTCTCCGACGCGGACGCAGTGTCGGTGTGCGCCGAAGGGCTGGCACCAGTGGCGGCGGAAGCAGAAGAGGCGGGTGTCGGGCTACTGCTGGAACCGCTCAACAGCACCGTTGACCACCCCGGGCACCAGTGCGACCAGTCCTGGCTGGCTTTCTCCGTGGCGCGGCAGGTTAGCTCCCCGGCCTTGCGGATACTCTATGACGCCTACCACATGCAGATCATGGAAGGGAATCTCCTGACCACGATCGGCGGCAACCTCCGTCTCATCGGCCATGTACATGTGGCCGGGGTACCGGGCCGGGGAGACTTGGACCACCGGCAGGAGGTCAACTGGCCAGCTGTCGCCCGGCTACTGCGAAAGCACGACTACCCGGGATTCGTGGGTCATGAGTACTTCCCGGAGGACGGCGCGGCAACCGCGCTGGCCCGTTCGTTCACTGTATTCGCCGGCGGCTGACCCTGTGGCCGACGAACACCCGGCACCCACGCCTTCCACCGTTGCCGCCTCCCGCGCACCCGTGTCCGGCATCTCCGCCTCCTGGCTGCACCGCGTCCGGGAGGGCCACGCCTCGGACGGACCACGTTTCGTCTTCTTTCCCCCGGCCGGGTCCAGTGCTTCCGCGGCACGCCCCCTACTGGACGCTGTCCCTCGAGAGTGGGAGGTGTGGAGCGCCCAGTACCCCTCACGCGGACCACGGCGGCGGGACCCCCCGGCAGAGTCGATCCGGGACATGGCCCTGACCTGCCTGCCAGAGCTGCTGGAAGCCGCGCCTGGGACCGTCTTCGGCGGGCACAGCTTCGGGGCGTTGCTCGCCTATGACGTGGTCCAGCTGCTGGAGCAGCGGGGACAGGCCCCTGCGGGGCTGCTGGTGTCCAGCGTCCCGGCACCGGGCACCACCCTGAGCGACGTCGCCGTGGAGGAGCTAAGCGACGACGCGCTGGTCGCCTCACTGCGCGAGCAGGGCGCCACGCTGCCCGAGGTACTAGCCAACGACGAACTCATGGGGCTGGTGCTGCCCGCCCTCCGCTCCGACCTTTCACTGGCCCGGTCCTACCGGGACGACCACGGACGCCGCCTATCCACGCCAGTACTCGGCCTGGGCGGCCGCGATGACCTGCTCACCTCACTGGAGCAGTTGCTCACCTGGCGGCACGTGACCGAACGCTGGCTTGGGCACATACTCGGCGAAGGCGGGCATTTCTACTACCTGCACGATCCAGCGCCACTGACCGGCGCGCTGAGCCGCCTCCGGCCCTCCTGGCCGGAATGGAACCCTGCCCCGGGACGGTCGGGTACCCCATGACGGGCCGCCGAGGAGTGCCGCGCAGTGAGCATTGCAACAGCGCAGTAAGGAGCGCCGCGTAGTGAACCAACCCGACAAGGAGTCCGCCCCGTCCGCCCGCCCTACCCTCGACCGGGTACGGCGGTGGGCCGAACGGGAGCCGGAACAGATTTGCCTCCTGGAGAACGGCCGTCCCCTCAGTTTTTCCCGTTTGATGGAGTACACCGACCGCACTCGGCAGGCCTTGACCGCGGCCGGCGTCGCCCCCGGGGACCTGGTAGCCGTCTCATGCAGCCGACGCGGACCCGCTGTCGCGGGCATGCTCGCCACCTGGTCGGTCGGGGCCGCCTACCTGCCGATGGCATCCAAGCTGCCGAAAGGACGCGTCGAGCGCATTCTGGCGGCGGCCCGGCCCGCCGCCGTGCTGGCCGACGCTCACGATCCGTACGCGCCTGCCGAGTGCCTGCAGCTTCCGGACAGCGTCCGACAGCTAGACCCCTCGACCGCATATGTCATCTTTACCTCCGGATCTAGCGGGACGCCGAAGGGTGTGGTGCTCGGTCACCAAGGTCTGGACGCGCTCACCCGGTGGCATGCTGAAGCATCCTCGCTCGCTCCAGGCGAATGGGCGAGCCAAGTCGCCGATCTCGGTTTCGACGCGAGTATCTGGGAGATTTGGGGAGCACTCGCCAACGGCGTGTCTCTGGCCGTGCCCTCGCTGGAGGAGCTGCTGGCCCCCCAGGCCCTCCGGGACTTTCTGCTCAGCCACCGAATCCGGGCGGGCTTCGTCCCCACCGGCTTGGTCCCAGGGTTGCTGGATCTGGACTGGCCGGGCGAGGTTCCGCTGCGAGTACTGTTCACCGGCGGCGACCGGCTGACCCGTTGGCCGACTCCCCAGCATCCCTTCCGAGTCGTCAACGCCTACGGGCCAACCGAGTGCACGGTGGTGGCCACCTGCCACCCCTTGGTCCCCCGGGTCGAGGCCGAGGGGACACCTCCCATCGGCCTTCCCCTCCCCCATGTCACGGCACGGGTGGTGGGGACGGAGGGCAGACCGGTCCCGGCAGGCGAAATAGGCGAGCTGTGGCTCTCGGGAACGACCGTCTCCCTCGGCTATCTCGAGTCAGAGGGAGTTCGCGAGGTTACGGTCCCCCACGACCTCGGTGACGGCCCGCGGCGATGGTACCGGACCGGGGATCTGGTCACCGAGGATCCGGATGGCGTGTTGCACTACGTCTCCCGGCTGGACGACCAGATCCAGATCGGCGGCCGTCGCACCGAACCGGCAGAGATAGCCCAGGCAATACTCCGCCTCCCGCCAGTAGCCGACGCGGTGGTCTTCGTCCGCGAGACCTCCTCCGGCTCACCACGACTCGCCGCTGCAATCACTCCTCAAGAGATCACTCGCGAGGAGGTCCAGCGCCATTTGCAGGGCCTCCTTCCCCGTTACATGGTCCCCTCCGAGGTGCTGGCCCTGCCGACCCTTCCACTCACCAACAACGGCAAGTTCAACATCGCCCGATTGCGCGAACTGCTGGCCGAGCGGGCGCAGACGCCCCCGCCGGCAGCGGACCCGGCGGAGGCGGCACTCGCCGAGGACTGGGAGCATGCTTGCGGAGCGGTTCCGGAAAGCCCCGAGGACACCCTCGTCAGGCTGGGGGCGGGCTCTCTCGACCTGATCTCGCTGCAGGCCAGGCTGGCCGCCCGCCTCGGCTCCGCGAAGCCGACGGCCGCTCTGACGCTGACGCAAACGCTGCGGGAGCAGGCCGAGCTACTGGCCCGGCCAGCCCCCAGCGCCGGGGGCCGAATGTACGCCCGTGCCCTGTCCGGTCCGGGAAGCCTGGGGCAGGAGGCGATCGTCTTCCTGGAGGAGGTGGCTGGCAGTCCTCTGGGGTACCAGTACCAGATGGTGCTCGAGGGGCCCGGCGCTCCCGACCCCTCGCTGCTGGCCAGGGCGATGAAGGCCGTGATCGATGCCCAGCCCGTGTTGCGCACCCGCTGGCGGATGACGTCCCGCGGCCTGGTGGGCGAGGCGGGGACGTCGGCGATCCCGCTCGTCCGGCACACGGTGGGCCCAGGAGATCTGGAACACTTGCTCGCCAAGCTGCTCGCCCAGCCGATCCGCCATGCCGATCACCCGCTGATCAGCTGGGACCTGGTGAGCGGCCCGGGCGACACCACACTACTCCAACGGGAGCACCACCTAGTCCATGACGGCTGGTCGGTCGGAGTGCTGCTGTCCATGCTGCAGGACGCCTACCGCTGTGGTGAACTCGGCACCAGCTGGGCGCCGGACGACTCCGGACCGACCTACTTCGACTGGGCCAGGGAACAGAGGGAGTGGGTAGCCGGACCCGGGAGTGAGGAAGCCCGGCGGTTCTGGCGAGCGCACCTGGCGGGCATCCCGGAAGGCCGTCCGGCGCTGCCCTGGCCGGTCTCCCCCGGGACGGCGGGCGCCCGGTCCCTGACCCGGCTCCAGCCCCTGGGCTCGGCCCTTTCAGCACGGCTGGACGCTACGGCCGCCCGGCTCGGCGTGACCCCGTTCGCACTCATGCTGTCGGCCTTCCGTCGACTGGTCGCTGAGTACGGGGGCGGGTATGGAGGCGTCATCGGTTCCGGCTTTGCCAACCGAGACCTTCCGACCCGCAACATCGTCGGCATGTTCGTGAACGTGCTACCACTGAAGCGGCCGGTGTTCCCGGGCGAGACCGCGGCAGCCGGTGCCGCCGCCGAAATGGCGCTGATCACGGCGGCCGGAGCCCACCAGCAACTGCCGACATCCGAGATCGTCGGGCTGTCTGTTAGGGGGCACTCCCTGGACCACAACCCTCTTTACCAGGTCATGTTCAGCCAGCACGACGCACCTCAGCCGGAGCTGAAGTTCGGCGAATGGCGCCCCGTCGTGCGGGAGCTGTCGAACGGGCACGGGAAGACCGACCTGAACGTGATCGTGCTAAACCGGGGCCTGCAGCACGCGCGCAGCGCGGGACGCCGTGATTCGGGGGCGTACAGCCTCCGCTGGGAACACGATCCCGCGTTCTACCCCGGCCCCGTGGTGACTGCGCTCCAGCAGCACCTAGCACGGCTGCTAGACCACGCCAGCGGCTGCCCGGGACAACCATGGCCGACCGTCGACACTGAGTGGAACGGAGTTCTGCGATGAATGAACCTCTCGTGGCCGAGAACGTACGCAAGCGCTGGTGTGAGGTCCTGGAGACCAGCCAGGCGGCCCCCGACGACGACTTCTTCCATAGCGGCGGGACCTCTCTGCTCGCCGCCCGGCTCACCAGCGTGCTCCGGGAGGATCTTGGCGTGGCCATCCCAATCACAGTGCTGTTCGACTTACCCGTCTTGGAGGAGTACGCCGCCGAGGTGTCGAATCTCGCACGAGCAACTTCCTGAGCGGCGGCCGGTGCATCATGAGCCAAGTGCGTGCCACGCCGCTGTCCTTCCAGCAGGAGGAGACGCTGCGCAACATGCGGCGGTCTCCCGGCAGCGACGTTGCCTACGACACCGTCCTAGTCTTCCGGCTCCGCGGCGCCGTGGACGAGAAGCTGCTGGCTGAGGCCCTCAGGGCCACAGTGAACCGCCACCCGGAGCTGCGGACCACCGTAGCCGCGTCGCCCTCGGGGCATGTCCAGCGCCTCTGGGCGAAGGGCGATCCGGCACCCGTGGGCCTGCACGAAGAAAGCGAATCGACCGGGGAAATGGCGGCCAAGCTCCTCGGGGCGCGGTACGGCCTGGCGGAGGTACTGGCGGGCCAGCCCTTGTTCCGGGCCGGTGTTCACCGGGCCGGTGCCGACCTCCACCTGGTCTTCGCCATCCACCATCTGATCTTCGACGGCTGGTCCACTGGCCTGCTGCTGCGTGATCTGTCGGAGTTCTACACGGCCCTGGTGGAACACCGGGGGCCAGTGCTACCACCGGTACAGCTCAGCTACGCGGACTTCGCCGGGGAGCAGCATGCGGCGTGGGAGCGCCTGCGGGAGGAGGCAGTGGAATTTTGGGGCGAGGAGCTGGCTGGCTGCACCGGCCAGGTCGCCTGGCCCCGGCCGCCGGCCGGCGGAGCGGCCACGGACACCGGCAGTATCGAGCAAGTGCGGCTGAGCAGCCGGGCGGTCGCTGCGGTACGGACAACCGCCCGGCGGGAGCGGGTGACCCCGTTCACCGTTCTGCTAACAGCGACCGCCGTCTCAGTTGCCCGGCTGACCGGGACCATCGACCTCTTCGCCGGCTCCGACACTGCGAACCGGGAGGATTCGCGCAAGCACCAGACCATCGGATACTTCACCAATACCCGGTTCTCCCGGTTGCGGGCCGCGCCAGGGCGCCCGGTAGAAGAGATGGTGCGGGACGTTCGCCGGACGTTCCGGGACACGGAGCGGCTTGCGGACGTCTACTCTGGCAAGCTTCTGGAGGCGCTGGGGCAGGCCCAGCCGATCAAGATCAATCTCTCCCCGCCGCCCGGGGCGGCGGGGAGAGCGCTTCGGCTGCCGGGAGCGGAGGCGGAGCATCTCCCGGTGAGGACCCTCGTCCGGTACTGGCGGGACTTCACCATGCAGTGGTTTGCGGGCACAGAAGAGATCACCGGCGGGATCTGGTATCGCCACGCGGGCATCGGCCAGCCGGCGGTGGAGCGGCTCGCAGCCGGGCTGGACAGGGTCCTAACGTCGGAGTTCGGACGGGCGGCAGCCTGACACCGTCCTGCCCCGCCGGGCGGCGTGCGGTTCGGGCGGGGCCGGTCAGCCCGGCAGCGGCGGCAGATGGTAGCGGGCGCGCAGGGCGTCTAGGTCGGCCCGGAACCGCCGGACTTCAGACAACGCCTCCACCCCGAGCAGTTCCCCGTCGGGCGACCTGAGCGCGGGGACCGGCAGGGGCAGGTCGTGCTCCAGCCGCGCGGCAGCCGCCCTGGCCGAGGCCGCTGCCGCCTCCGCGTCCGTCCGGGAGGCGCGGTGCCCGACCGGCAGTCGGCGCAGCAGCACAGCATCAGGGTGATCGCTCAGCGCGGCATGCAGGTCCAGCTCACCGGGGTGGGGCGGATGTGACAGCCCGTCCAGCACCAGACGGCAGTGCAGCATCGATGTCAGCGCCGCGGCGGTGGCCTCCACACAGGTCGGCCAGTCGTCCTCCGCCAGGGCGGCCTGGATGTCCCTCAGCCAGCTCTGAACGGTGCTGAGGTACAACCAGGCCGCCGGGGCGCCCCGGGCGGCAACGAACAGGCCATCCCGGTCGGGCGCGTGCCGGTGCCTGGTCACCCGGACAGTCCTTTCTCCAGCCCGTCGCTGAGAGCCTGCTCGTCCACCCCGAGCCGGAGCAGGCCGCACTCCAGGGCACGGACCGTATGCCCCGCGTCACCGCCACCGGGCTGCGGAGCGGATGCCAGGCGGCCGTAGCGGGAGAGTAACCACCTCTCCGGGCCAAGCCGCAGCTCTGCGATGGTGGGCTCGGGCACCTCTCGCACCACCGGGCGGGGATCGAACGGGGGGAGGCCGAGCCACCCGAGGAAACGCGACAGCGCCGGGATTCCGTCGACCGATTCGGCGGCCGAGACCAGGGAGGCGGGCGCGACCCGCCGCACCCGCCGGGCCAGCCACTTCTCCCCCAGCGGGGGCATCCCTCGGGAGAGGCATAGTAGTTCCAGCAGCGGCCGACGGCATAGCGGCCAGGTCTGATCCGCGGCACGGCCGGCGGCGACCAGGAGATCCGCCAGCCGGCCGGCCAGGAGCACCCGGCACAGGGCCGCGCGCAGCATCAGCGCGTACACCACGGCCTCCTGCTCCCAGGTCAGCACCCGAGCGGCCCGCGGTCGCAGCGGAACCGCGACGGCCCACATGCCGAGGACTTTCCGTTCGGCCGCGGACGGCACCGGAGACAGGGAGACGGGCCCCGCGCCGGTCTCGGCCATCCGGGTATCCAAAGCGGTGAGCCGGTCCGCGGGCGCCGACCGCGGATACCTCTCGATGCCCACCGGTACCCCGTCCACGAACAGGTGCTCCGGCCCGCCGCCACGGGGATTTTCCCGCGAAGTGAACAGGTGGATGTCCACATCGCTGCCGCGGTTGCCGAAGCCCTGCGCGAGGGAACCGACCAGATAGGGAAGCCCGTCCGCCAGGGCGGGCCCGGTGCAGACCAACAGCCGCCCGGTGGTCAGACCCACCCGGGCCAGCGCGCTGTCCGGCGCCTCCGTAGTTCTCCGGAACACTGTGACTCCCGCCTGTGCGCTCTGCACTGTCATCCTGCCCTGCATGCCCTGTCGGAGCGGTGCCGCCTCGGGCGGCCCCCACTGGTCACGGAGCGGGCGAGATGCTTTCGGCTTCTTCTCTCTCGAACACCGGTTCCGCAGTCGGTGACCGGTCCAGTGCCCGCAGCAGTCTGCCCGTCCATTTCCGTAGCAAGGCGAAGTACTCGTTGCCCCGATCAATCGCCCCGCCGATGTCGTCGAGGATCGCCTGGTAGGTCACCGCCTGGTGGGCCGCCCCGACGGCTGGTGCCGCTCGCAGGCACCGTTGCACGGCCTCATCCGGCACCACCTTCCGCCAGGCCCGTACAAAGAGGGCCAGGCGTTGTGCCTGAACCGCTGGCGTTTCGTAGCTGAGAGGAAGGGCGAGATCGACGAAGGGGTGCGCGATGCAGGCGTCCGTCCAGTCATAGAGGAACCACCTGTCCCCGGTCCACCGCAGGTTGTCGGCATGGAAGTCACCGTGGACCAGAGTCATGGGCAAGTCCCCGGCACCGAGAACGGCGCAGCGGACCCGGAACCTTGGCAGAGCGGCGCGGAGTTCCCTGCGCAGCGGGGCCGGCAGCAGGTCGTCACGGCCGGCCAGCCGGGTGATCTCCGCGGCGAGCACCTCGGGAGAGCGGACCTGGCAGCCGAGGGAGGCGAATTCGCTCAGGTAGCCGAGGGCGTCAATCTGGATGTCCGCCAGAATGCCGAGGGGGTCCTCCCGGGGTTCACCCCTTTCCTCGGGGAACTGCCGGGCGAGCCACCAGCCTTGGCCTTCCGCGAGCGGTTCGGGCACCGCCCCGGGAAACTGGCCGGCAAGCCGGGATACGACGGATACCTCGTGAGCGAACAGGTCCGGTACTGCCTTAAGCCAGACGGGCTCATGGTCAGTGTGCAGCCGCAGCATGCCAGTGATACCAGTGTGGCGCATCTGTTCCGGCGCGCCCCGGCGGCGGATTCCGTGCCAGGCCAGTGCGCGGTCCGCATCGGCCAGTGCACCGCGGAGCCAGCCGGGTCGCTGCCAGGCCGCGCGCCGGGCGGTCGGCGGGGACAGTTCGCCGGCCCGCCAGCCGAATCCCGTCGGCGGCCGGAAATCGCCGGTCAGCAGTTCCGTCTCCACTACTCCGCCCGGGAAGGCGCGCAGATACGCTACTTCCGCGCCCAGGGTCTTGCGCACAGCTCGCACGACCCCATTGGGCACGGCATCTTCCAGCTCGTCGATCTCGATTTCCGGGAGCCCGGATTCCCGCGTCAGAAACCGGTCTCCTTCACGGGTCCATAGCCGTACTGCAATGCTTTTCATCGACGGTATCCAGACCTCTCGCTACGGCCCTTCGGGAGAACTTGCTGAGGGCTGGGGAACAGGAAGGTAGTTCGTGAGACGGCGCCACATCGCATGGTCGTCCGCAGACCCGGTGTGTTCCCGAGAGAAAACGGAGGCGTATTCGGCTATTTCACTGAGCACCCAGCGCACGTGGTAAAATCTGAGCCAACTAGGTCGGCACCGAGTGACGACCCGTTCGTCAAGCGTGCGCATCACGTGGTACCAGTCTCGCTCGGGCGGCCCCCATCGGGCCCCGCCCCAGTCGGCAAGCAATAATTCGTCGCCATGGCAGAGGATATTCGGTGCACTCGGCTCACCGTGGGTAAGAACAGGCGTTCCACCCTCCGCCCGGCAGATCGCACCGAGTTCGGCGGCTTCACGGCGGAGCGATGTAATGTACTCCCGGTGAAGGCGGAATAGTTCCGCGAACTTACGGGCATACGGCCCGGCGTCCCGCGTCCTTTCCGCAAAATGCAGGGCGCGTTCCAGGTCTTCCTCAAAAGGCAGTGTGTACGTTTCCTCGGGGATCTCCGCCGCCGGTACCGCTCGGTGGACCCGGTCGACCAGGGAAACGATCCGGCCCTTCTCCTCCGGCCCCGGAGTGCTCATGGCCACCTGGGTGACCTGCAAGTAGGGGAAGACCACGACCGGGTAGCAGCCGACTTTGTGCACGGTCCGGCCATCCCGCCCGGCCAGCGGTGCAAGCACGAAATCCAGTCCGCCGCAGTGCATTTCATACGCGGCCTGATAGGCGGCGGGCACATGGCCGCGCAGGTCACGCCGGACACTGACCCATAACTCACCTGCCCGGTACTGCCAGCTGTCCTCCCCTAACGGTGAGAACTCCAAGTTTCCGCAGGCTGAGCCGAACTGCGCGGCAAGCAACTCAGACAACTGGGCTCTGTCCAGATCCTCCAAGGGGAGCAACATCAAACCTCCTGTGTGCGCCGACACCCTCCTTGCGGCATCAGCGACCGACGTGTTCAATGACTGAAGCCATCCGGTCAAGTACCGTAGCAGTTAGCACCATCGGCAAGGAAGAAGGTTCCATGAGCTTAGTCCGAGTGCATAATGAATGGGATCCGCTGGAGGAAGTGGTCATCGGGACCGCGGTGGGCGCCCGTGTACCACGGGCTGACCGTGGGCTGTTCGCAGTCAGCTATGCGGAGTACGGAAGTCCGGACCAGATACCCTCGGGGTCCCTGCCGAAGAAAATCGTGGAGGAGACCGAGGCCGATCTCGAATCCCTATGCAGGGAACTGGCGCTTATCGGAGTCAAAGTCAGGCGTCCGGAACCCCGGGACATCGCCGGAGAGATCTCCACACCGGACTGGAGCACGGATGGTTTCTACGATTACTGCCCCAGGGATGTCCTGCTGACGGTCGGGAACACCGTAATCGAAACCCCGATGGTGCTCAGATCCCGTTTTCTGGAGTCTTTCGCCTACCGAAAACTACTGCTGGAGTACTTCTCCTCCGGGGCGCGCTGGATTTCCGCACCCAAACCCCGGCTCGCCGACGAGATGTATGCTCCGGACGCCCCAGCGGGAGAACGCCTTCAGAATCACGAACCCGCGTTCGATGCCGCCAACGTGCTCCGCTTCGGCACCGACATTCTTTACCTGGTGTCGGACAGTGGGAACGACCTGGGATGGGAGTGGCTCCAGTCCGCGCTGGGCGAGACCTACACCGTGCACCCGTGCCGAGGGCTCTACGCCCACACCCATGTGGACTCCACTATCGTTCCCCTGCGTCCGGGGCTCGTCCTGCTTAATCCCGCCCGAGTGAACGACGACAATCTACCCGGCTTCCTGCGCGGCTGGGACAAGATCTGGTGCCCCGAATTGGTGGATACCGGGTTCGTGGGGGAGCACCCATACTGCTCCACCTGGATCGGCATGAACCTTCTGGTCATCCGTCCCGGCCTGGTCGTGGCTGACGACCGGCAGCCCGCTCTAATCCGCGCCCTCGGACAGCACGGGATCGACGTCCTTCCGCAGCGGCTAACCCATTCCCGTTCCCTGGGCGGGTCGTTCCACTGCGTCTCCCTCGACGTCCGTCGCACCGGCTCCCTGGAGAGCTACCGCTGATGTCCGATTGGATGGCCACGCCCTTTCGTCGGCGCGGGACGCCCGTCCCTCCTCCTCCGAAAACGAACGGTCAGGATGAAGACCACCGGAACCGAACAGAGCGACCGACCCCACGGCGAGCGGGCGGGGAGATCCGCCTCCCGCGGCCTGGGCACCGACTACTGGAAGCTCCTCAGCGCCAGCGTTCTCAGCAACCTCGGCGACGGGCTCGCCCTGGTCGCCCTGCCTTGGTACGCCTCGACACTCACGGAGAATGCCCTGGCCGTTGCCGCGGTGGGGGTAGCCGGGCGGCTGCCCTGGCTGCTATTCGCGATCATCGCCGGCTCTGTGGGCGACCGGGTCGACCGGCGGCGACTGATGGCCACCGCGGGCGCGGTGAAGGCGATGATTCTCATCGTCCTGTGCTTCCTAGTTCTGCTGGGGCCCGGGAGTGTGGCCGCGGTGCTGGTGGTGGCACTGGCGATCGGCACCTGCGAGGTGTTCTTCGATAACACCAGTCAGGCGCTGTTGCCCAATCTGGTCGGCAGGGACCGTCTGGAGCGGGCCAACGGGACGCTGTGGGGCGCGGAGGAGGTATCCAACAGGTTCCTGGGGGCACCGATCGCCGGTTTCCTGCTGGGCACCTCGCTGGTCCTGCCGTTCGCCGTCCAGGCGGCGCTGACCGCAGCCGCAGCGCTGCTGCTGCTGAGCATTCGCGGGGACTTCCGCCCAGTACCTGAGCCGGGTTCCGGGGCCGGCCCGCCGCCGGCTTTCCGACGCATGTTGGCCGAAGGGATCTCCTGGATGTGGCGGCACCGGATGCTGCGCTCTCTCGCCATCACGCTCGGCTTGTTCAACGCGGCCATGGCCATGGCCATGGCCGTACTGGTGCTGTTCGCCCAGGACGTCCTCGGGCTCGATTCACAGGGATTTGGCATGATCATGGCAGCCTCCGCAATCGGTGCCGTGGTCAGTTCGCAGGTGTCGCCGTGGATCGCCGTCCGGGTGCCGCCGGGGGCCACCCTGGCCGGCATCCTGGCCCTTCAGGTGGTGCTCTATCTGGCTCTCGTGCTGGTTCCCACGGTGCCGGTGTTCGTCATCGGCGCGATCGCGCTCGGTTTCAACACAGTCTGGTGGAACATCGTCACGGTCAGCCTGCGGCAGCGAATCATTCCCGATCATCTGCTCTCCCGGGTGAATAGTGTCTACCGCACGATGGGGTGGGGTATGTCCCCGCTGGGCATGGTGGCAGGCGGTGCAGTCGTCACACTCTTCGAATCCCCGGCTGGCCGGGAGACGGCGCTGCGCCTGCCGTATCTCTTCGCCGCGGTGCTGTGTGGCTTCCTGCTGCTCTTCACGCTGCGCAATCTCAGTACCCGGATCATCCATGACGCCCTGTCCACTGCACAGTCGGCCCGGTAACGGTGACTCTCCCCTGACTGCGGACCGCGTCAGACCGCCATGCCAGCGAGGCGGGCGCTGGCGTCCCACAGCCTCCCCGGCAGTTCCGATTCCCGGGCCGTCGGGGAGGTGCCTTTCGCCTCCCTGCGGTAGTAGTAGTCGGCAGACGGGGCCGCCCCCTCCTCACCGGTGGCCAGCCACACCAAGGTGTCGGCGCCCTTGTCCGGCGACTCCATGACAAATCTCTCCAGCGGCTTCAGCAGGCGGCCCCACCGCGAGTCGCGGTTGATCTCGGTGGTGATCACTCCGGGATGGAAAGACGTGGCGGGCACGCCAAGCCGGTTCTCCGCCTCCCGGGTGAAGAGGATATTGGCCAGTTTGGAGCGCCCGTAGGCCAGAGAGGGGTTCCAGCCACGCTCTAGCTGCAAGTCGTCCAGATCCAGGACGCCCTTGGCGTGACTGGACGACGCTGTAGTGACGATACGACCGCTCCGTGACCGGAGCCGCTCCGCCAGCAGGCAGCTGAGAAGCATGGCGGCCAGGTGGTTCACGGCCAGGGTGAGTTCGTAGCCGTCAGGCGTCACCTGCCGGCGGTGGGGCTGGATTCCCGCGTTGTTGACCAGGACATCCAGTTCGGGGTGGAGCTCCAGCACCGCTGCGGCCAGCCGTCGGACGTCACCGAGACGGGCCAGGTCGGCGGGGATCGGAGCGGGGACCCGGGCGGAGACACCGGCGGTCCGGGCGGCCTCGGTCACGCGCCGGTGGGTGGCTTCCAGCCGTGGACGGGAACGGCCGGTGATCACCACACGGTGGCCCTGACGGGCCAGCTGTACGGCCGCCGCCGCACCAATACCGGAGCTGGCTCCGGTGACAAGAATCGTCGCCATGATGATCTGTCTGCCTTTCTGTGAGTTCGGGTACCAGTCAGGGCCGGTGGCCCCGGCCACCGCCGCGTCGCACACGGCGACGGTCGGTCGATGTCGTCCTGGGCGGCGGCGACACAGCCGGTGGTCACCGGTGTGCCGCAGCACTCCCCGTGGGTGACTTCGCCGCAGAGCGCCTTTCGTATCCGCGCGTTTGTCCCGGGGTCGGGGGTTCCTTAACAGGAATGGCATGTACGGATCGCCGTGCACCCGGGCGGGCAGGCCATGACGGCCGACCACCCTCACCAGCCCTCCCTGCAACCGCCCGCCCAGCGTGCGCACCCGCTCCAGTACGGTGCCGTCGGCGAGCTGGTTGATCGTGGCCACCACAGCGGCCGTTGCTGGCGAGTTCGCCTGGTAGATCGAGCCGATGTGGGCTCGGCCGACCATGGCCAACAAGTCCGCGCTCCCGGCTACCGCGGACACCGCGTAGCCGTTGGCCATCGCCTTGCTGAAGATCCCAAGGTCGGCCCATACCCCGCGCAGTCGCTGCACGCCGCCGGCCACGACGCGGAAACCTGAGCGCGTCTCGTTGAACACCACAAGGGTGCAGTGACAGTGCGCGATGTCGACGACCTCCTGGAGGATCGTCGGCTCCAGCTCGAACGGAATGAGCAGCACCGCCGCCACTTCGCCAGCACGGGCCCGCAGTTCTTGGTCCAGGCTCTCGGTGTCCGTAGTGGAAGGGATCGACCTGTCGGCAGACCGAAACTGGAATGCCCCCGTCCCGGATCGCCGCCCAGACGTGCCAGGTGTTGGAATCACAGGGCAGACATGGTCGCGCCCGGTGCGGGCTCGGCAAAGCCGCAGCGCTGGTCGCAGCGTAGCCGGGGCCCTGCAGCGCCCCTTCGGCCCCGGGCACCAGCGCGACCAGCCGCTCTGCCAGGTCCGGTTGCACCCACTTACGCAAGGTGATCGCGAAATAGACTCCGGTTCTCGGGGGACAGCCTCCGTCACACTGGGATCGGAGTGATCGAGAAGTACCGTTCGGTAGACGAGGATGAAGTCGAGGTACTCATTGCCGTGGATGCCCCGCGCCCATGCTCCCCAAGCGGAACGGCCGAAGACCCGATAGACGTCCTCGACGAACGGGTTGGGGTCCATGACGTGAGAGGGCTCGGCCCGGGTGGCGTCGACACTCCGCCCACGCGCCGTCAGACGTCGAGTTCCGGTCGAATTGCGCCGGTCGGCGTGGTCAGCCACTGCTTTCTCCCCCGTCAGCGGGACTCGTGGTCCCGGACTGAATGAATGCCGAGAAACCGATACTACGTATGACCAGAGCAGTGGTCAACGACCGGCAATTACATTGCTGGCGTTCATGTTCTTTATTGACGACAGACAATGACCGGCCTTACGGTCCCTTTCCCTTTTTAGATTACCGGATGAGGAGAAAATTGTCCGCGCTGACGGAACCGCCCGCGTCCTGGCCCTCGTGGCCCCAGCCCGCGCCGAACGCGGAGCCCTACGTCCTGGATGCCCTGCACAGCGGCCGATGGGCGATCAGCAGTATGTACAACGGCCGACGTCTCTACGAACGCAGATTCGCCGAGTCATTCGCAAGCTATCTGGGGGTACGCCACTGCGTTCCCACCGACCACTGTTCCAGCGCCTTGGTGATGGCCCTGGAGGCACTCGACCTAGAAAACGGCAGCGAGGTGGTGGTACCCGCGCTCACCTGGGTGGCCACCGCCAGCGCCGTGTTCCGTGCTGGCCTGGTCCCCGTGCTAGCCGACGTCGACCCGAGGACCGGGACGCTGAGCCCAGAGACCATCGCCGAGGCGCTGACCCCCAGCACCGCAGCGGTGATCGTGGTGCACTGGGCCTGTGTCATGGCCGATATGCCGACTATCATCGAGTTCGCCGGAGCACGTGGCCTGGCTGTCGTCGAGGACACCGCGCAGGCCCATGGAGCGGCCTGGCAGGGCAGGCGGGCGGGCACCTTCGGGACGTTCGGCTGCTTCAGCATGCAGCACGCGAAGGTCCTCAGCTGCGGCGAGGGCGGTGCGCTGGTCACCGACCGCACCGACATGGTCCAGCGTCTGGAAGAACTGCGTGCCGATTCCCGCAGCTACCGTTCCACCCCGCACCCCGGCCAGTTGGAGCTGGCCGAGACAACATCGGTAATGGGTTCTAATTTTGGCCTCGGAGAACTCAATGCCGCGCTTCTCTGCGCGCAGCTGGAAATTCTTCCCGAGCAGCATGCACGCCGCAACGCGAATTATCTGCTCTTCGAATCTCTCCTTGCCGGTTCCTCCGGCCCGGATCTGCTCCACCGCGATCCGAGGCAGGACCAGCTTTCGCTCTACGAAATTCCCATCATCTTCCCCGAGGGAGACAACAACGAAATAGCCCGGTCCCTGACGAAGCTGACCGGACTCAATTTCCACACTCCGCGCCCACCACTGGGACAGAGCAGGCTTCTCCAGCCCTGGACCAAGAAGACACTGTCTCCTCTGACTCGGCGCTTCCTAGAACTCCACAGGGACCGGGCCCATCCCAACGCTACTCATCTCACGAGTCACGCCGTCCTTCTTCACCACAGCGCTTTCCTCTGCGCGCCCGAGGCTGTTCACTACCTCGCCGGCGTCGTCCGGGAAACGATGGAGACGGTCCGGGTGGGCTGACGTGCGTCTACCCCCGGCGTTCCACGGGGCGCCCGTGTCGGGCCGGCAGAAGGCTCGAACGTAATGAAGCCGCGCCGGTAACGGACCAGAGTGCGTACCGGCATCCTCCGGGCGGTAACCCTGCTCAGGTCGGAGGCCCTGCCCGCGATGTCCGCGAGCCGCGTCTGACCTCCTGCGACGCGTCCTTCCGGAACCACAACACCCAGAGGCCTGGTTGTGGTCCCAGCGTGCGCCCTGTCGCTTGGCGACGTCCGCGCAGGACAGGCTGATCTCAGATGATCGGCCGCAGTCCCACCGGGCCGGGACGGCGTAGTGCCGAGAGGTTGCTCAGCAGCATCCGGACCGACCACCGGTCGAAGAGCGGGTGGTGGATACCGATGGCCAGGTGCTGCACGCCCGCGACCTCCTACAGACCGGCCCGGAACAGCGTTCGGCGCTGCTGAGGAGTTCGGTGATCCGGGGTGCTGGGCGGCGGTGAGGCTTCCTGTCAGCTCTCCGACCGAGGTGCACGTCCTGCGGTCGAACAGTTTTGCGGCGGGATCGGACTCGTGCACCCGCTGCGCCATCTCCCGCCCCGACACCGCCAAGGTGGTGCGCAGTTCAGGGTGGAACGCTACGGGGTCGAGGGGCCCGGACCAGCGCCGTGGGCGCTATCCGGTCCCCGAGACGGACGAGCATCAGGTAGTCGAAGGCGAGGTCGCTGTCCGGCGACTAGCGCATATAAAACAACAAGCTCTCCTGCTGAAGGTCGACGGCGCGGTCCGGGCGAAGGGGAACCACCCGGAGACGACCCCCCGGTGGCCGGCCGACCCCGCACAGTACCCCAGCCGCCTCACAGTGAAGTTCATTTTTTTGTCCTCCGCTTGTTGCTCCCCATCCGGTCATCCGGTTGTCAGGGCAAGCAACAAGTATGTAAGTTCCCCTCTGTAGCCGACCGGATACAGGAATGGGTGAGGTGTGAGCCGCACAACGCATCAGCGAGATTCGCACGGGCTGGCACCGTTCACAGGATCAGCGCCATCCAGAAGTGGCGGTAATTTCGGACAAAATGCACCGGAAGCATCCGGAGGTAACTCCGCCACGATCCGGAAGACTCCGCGACACCGTGGCAATTCCGCGCCGTCGACACCTGCCCGCGTACCTCTCGTTCCTTCCCCTCCCTTTCCCTTGCCGCGTCGAGTCATCCGCTTGTCCCATGCCCCTTAAGACGCACGCCGCTCTTCTCGACTGTCGTACCGACAATCCTTCACCGGGGGTGACGGTTCACTGTGCACGTGAGTACGCCCAAGCTGCCCATGATTCCAACGACTTCGGAGGGAACCACGGAGGGGGACGGACACAGCCCGACGGTCGTGACCGTCAGGCTGCACCGCCTGCTGCCTGGCGACTCGCCCCGGCTGTCCGGCGAGGACAGCGGGCACGTCCGTACGCTCGCCGAGTCCGAAGGCGAACTGCCGCCGATCCTCGTACACCGCGCCACCATGCGCGTGATCGACGGCTTACACCGGCTGCGCGCCGCCGCCCTTCGCGGTGACGACCGCGTCCCCGTCATCTTCTTCGACGGGACTGCGGACGCCGCCTTCCTCGCCGCAGTGCGGGCGAATGTCAGGCACGGCCTACCGCTGACCAGAGCCGAACGCAAGGCCGCCGCCGCCCGCATCATAAGGCTGTTCCCTGATCTGTCTGACCGCGCCGTCGGGCGTGCCAGCGGACTGTCCGGCACAGTCGTCGGAACCATCCGCGCGGGCACCGCCAGACGGCGCACGGCGCCCGAAGCGAACCGGATCGGGCTCGACGGCCGGCTGCGTCCGGTCGACGGGGCGGAGGGGAGAAGGGCCGCACAGCGGGTCATCGCTGCCCGTCCGAACGCGTCACTGCGCGAGATCGCACAAGAGGCCGGGATCTCACCGAACACGGTGCGCGACGTCCGGGCCCGGCTGCAGCGCGGGGAGGGCCCGGTCCCGCCGCGCCTGCGCCGCAGCCCCTCCGACGCCCACGCAGAGCCGGGACAGGCCCCGCCATCGGCCCCGGTCATCGGGCCGGGGTCGCTGGCCACTTTGCGGAACATGCACAGAGATCCCTCCTTGCGGTTCACCGAGTCCGGACGGCGGTTGCTGCGGTTGCTGAACACGCACATCGACTACTTCGGCCAGTGGCACCACCTGCGAGAGGCCATACCGGCGTACCACCTGGACTCGGTCGCCGCACTAGCGCGGGAGTACGCCACCGTTTGGAAGAACCTCGCCGAGGAACTCGAGCACCGGGCACGCCAGGAGACGGAGGTCACCGGAGCCAGCGCCTGACCTGCCGCTTCCCAAGCACTTCACTACCGGTCACCGGAGCGGATACCGGCTGGTCACCTTGCCGATCGCCGCCATTACAGCGGCGCTCGGCGCCGGGAGCAACGGGGTTTGCACCCCCAACGCCCGCGTGCCCAGCGCGGCGAGCACCACCCAGGGGCGGGGGAGTAT
>NZ_JBHWJL010000001.1:0-20755 GCF_042731495.1 Streptomyces sp. NPDC059853 | reverse complement strand
AACTTTTTGTCAATCTTTGTGGTGGTCTGTTTTTTTTTTATACTCCCCCTTTACAACCCGGGACCGGGTCGGTTATCCGGGGTGCACCGGTGGCCGAGCCCCCCATTTCCCCCGCCCATCGGCACCGGTACCAAGGGCTTGTCCACCGACATCGCCGGCTTGCCGAGCGCGTCGAGCAGCACCATGGGCACGGCATCGTCGGCGGTGTCGAGATACCCGCGTTTGTTGTCCTTAGACAGCAACGCGCGGACCGTGCCAAGATCAACCCCGGCCAGGCGCTCCGCATGTAGACCCAGTGCCTCCGCGAGCCGGTAGTGCTCGGCGCGGTCCGCCTCCGGCAGCCCGCGCGTCTCCACTGCCAGTTCTGCGGCCACCAACATCCCCCAGGCAACGGCCTCCCCGTGGGGGATGATCCCTAGAGCCGCGATCTCGAGGGCGTGGCCGAAGGTGTGGCCATACTCAAAGACCAGCGCGGCTCCGCGCTCATGGGCGTCCTCGGACAGGAACCCGGCCTTGGCGGAGATCCCGATGTCCAGCAGCGCCTCCAGGGCGTGCTCGGGAGCCTTCCGCCGCCCGGCCAGCGCGCCGGTAAACCGCTCGGTCTCCGACGGCGTGACAGCCAGCACGTTCTTAGCCATCTCCGCCAGGCCAACCGCCATCTGGTCGTCGGGCACGGTCAGCAACCAGGCTAGGTCACAAGCAATCAGCTTCGGCACGAGATACGTCCCGCACAGATTCTTCCCCTGGCGCAGATTCACCGCCTGCTTCATCGACAGCACGGAGTCAAAAGCGGCAACGGGTGTCGTGGGCATATGTATCAGGGGCACCCCGCGGTACAGCAACGCCGCTACCATTCCGGCTACGTTGCCAGTGACTCCGCCACCCATCGCCACGACGGCCGACCGCCTGCCCATCCCGCGTTCCACAGCCAGTTCGAGCAAGTTCTCGACCGTGGCCAGACGCTTGCCCTGTTCGCTCGCCCGAAGGTACACCGGCAAGACCCCGGGGACCTCCGCCATAGTGGCCAGCAGCCGCTCAGCATGCGCCCTGGCATGGCCGTCCACAACCATCATCACCGACGTGTACCCGGCCAGCTCGGCCGCCAGCTCGGCGCCTAGTTCGGGCGCGCAGTCGAAGCCTGCCAGATAACGCAACCGGTCATTACCGAACCTCAGATCCCGGCAGAGAAGCTGCCGGCTGTGCGAGAAGGTTTTCACTTTTCCGATCCGTATCCGGCCGCACGGAGGCGGCCACATAGAGAGCGATTGGCTTGCCGAGTCTCCCAACCCCACAGGCGCCAGTCAAAGCTTCCAAGACGCTATTTGCGAATCCGTTGCTGATACCGAGTTTCGGCACCATGCCCCCGGATGTCCAGCTCGAGGCGGCGAAAAGGCTCCGCAGTGTACGCTCTCCGGCCTGGAAATCCTGGAATACGGCAGGCGTAACACCGCGGCAAGTGGAACATCGGGGGTTCAGCGGCTGTCCCAGGGCCTGCCGGGGACAGCCGGTCATCTCCTGTTCAACTGACCGGACGGGGCAGTTGAACAGGAGATGGACCTTTCAGTATGTCGAGCGCCACGGAGTGCACGTGTCCGTTGGAAGTCAGCACCGGCCCCGGTGCGCACCAGGGACCGCCGGCGAAGTCGGACAGCCGCCCACCCCGCCTCATGCACGACACGATGAGTTCCAGCGGGACGATGTCCCACTCCTCGCACCCGGGCGCCGAGGAAGCGAGATTATAACTGCCCTCGGGCCACAATCACGTGAGGCAGGAACCGGCCAGCCCCACGAAGGCGGGCAACAGCTCGCCGTAGTCGCGCAGCCCGCCGTAGGCGATCCGCGCCGCCACTTCGGTGACGCGCGAGACCGTGATAGGACATCGCCCTTGTAGGCGCCCGCGCCGCAGTAGGCCCACCAGCGCGCGCCCAGGGCGGGGGCCGCAACGATCGAGAACACCGTGGCTCCCGCCTCCTGGTAGGAATCATGGGCGAAGATCGGCAGGTCCCTCAGGAAGGGCCGCGGTCCCGTCGATGGGATCGATGGTCCAACGGCTGTCCCCCTGCGGTCCCCGGCGCGCTTCCTCCCCGAGGACGGAGACACTGGGAAGATCACACCTGATCCGGTCCACCGCCATCCGCTTGATGGCGAACTCCGGGTCGGTGGCTGGTGAGCCGTCCTCCTTCACCCTGTGGCGCCGTTCTCCCCCACGGAAGACCGCGAGCGCCATCTTCTCCGCCGCCCCGGCAAATTCCCATGCCAGGCCGAGTCAGCTCCCCGTGTCGCATGTCCACGACAATAGAACGGCGCCGGCATCGGGGCACCGATGTGCAGGAACTCGTTGACCCCGCCGGTCCCCGCCCGTTCAATCGAAGCGACCGACCGGGTTCCGACGGCGACGGCGCCGGCGCCGGGCCCTTGAACCACTGTCGAACTGCGGAGGGCGCATGACTGGTGGCTGCCGAGGGGCTGTGGACGGGGTCGCCGACCGCGTGGTCACCGGGTGGGCCTGCGATACCCGCCACCCCGGTCACCAGCTTACCGTCTGGCTGCAGGTGAACGGGCTGCCGTCGGTTTCGGTCACTACGGACGTGCCCAGTGAGGCACTGCGCCGCGCGGGGACCGGCGACGGCGCCCACGCCTTCCGCTTCGCGGTGGACGCCTACTATGACTTCATCGATCACGTCGAAGCGTATTGCGACGAGGAGATGCAGTATCCGGTCCCCAAAACGGATTCGTTCACGATCTGCGAGCGGACTAACGGGCCGCCTACGTCCCCGGCCCTGCGGGGTACCCCGAACTCATGGCTGCCGGGGCCTCGGCTCGCCTTCCCCACGTTCTTTGTACTCGGCGCCGCCAAATGCGGCACCACTTCCCTGCGCCACTGTCTCGCCAGCATCCGGACGTCTGCGTGTCGGTGCCCAAGGAGCCGTACTACTTTGAAGCCGAGTACACCCCGGGGACCGGAGTTCTACTTCACCCGCTACTTCCAGTACTGGAAGGGCGAACCGGTGGTCGGCGAGTTCCGGACGAGCAATCTCTATCTGCCCTTCGTGCCCCGCCGCATCTTCCGCCACAACCCGGAGGCCGACCTGGTCGCAGTGCTGCGGAACCCGGTCGAACGCCTGGCATCCCAGTGGTGGCACTGGCGGGCGCGGGGCATGGAGGAGATGGATCTGGCAGCGGCGTTCCGGGCCAACCTCAGGAGGGGTGCGAGCCGGGCTCGACTATCACACCGCCGAAGAACGCCTGGCCTACGAACGCGGCCTAACCGAAGACAGCAAGGGCCGGTACCAGACCTACGTGGACGCCGGACACTACGCCCAGCAGCTTGAACGGTACCTCGCACTGTTCGGCCCCGATCGCGTGCCCATACGTCTGTTCGAGGACCTCGTTGCCGCCCCCGGGCGGCGACGGAGAGGGTGCTGGCATTCCTCGGCCCAGACCCGGCACCCGCGGCGGATTTTGACTACCCTCACCTGAACTGAGCAAAGGAAGGTATGCCCCCGTGGAGAATCGGTGGCTCATCAGCGAAATGGTCCAGCATTTTCGGCCGCACAACCGCGCACTCGAGGAGCTGACGGGCCGCTCACTGCGGCTCTGGGACACCGCGTTCGCCGCCACAAGCGTGTCCGTGAAAGACCCGGGACCGCCCGTCGGTCCACGGTGAACCCACAATCGAGAAAGGCAGGGATGGCATGACCTCCGATCGCGGCAAGGTCCTCGGCGGACGGCTCCTGGAGTGCCCGGACCGGATTCCTCGGCAGGCAGAAATCGTCATCGTGGGGGGCGGACTGGCGGGCCTGGAAGTGGCCAGGGTGCTGGAACAGGGCGGCCGGGACGATGTGCTGGTGCTCGAGGCCGGGCCGGTGGCCGACCTCCGCCACGTCAACCAGACCAACGACGACGCGATCTCGGCCGCCAAATGCTTCTCCCCCGACACCGACGGCCACTTCCACCGGCCTCACGGCTCGGCTAACCGTCACTATAGGCTTAACTCGGGCCTGCGACGGCGGCTGGGCGGCCGGTCGCTGTACTGGCACGGCGTCGTGCTGCCGATAGAGCCCTGGGCGCTGAGGGAGCCCTGGTGGCCCCCGGCCGTGGTGGAAAGCCTGGCTGGCAGCTGGGCGGGCGGCCCTTCGCTGTACGAACGGGTGCTGGCCGACTTGACGACATGGCGTGACCTGGGCACTCCGAGGTATCCGCCGGAACGTGAGGCGGAGGTCGGCGGGCTGCGCCTGTCGGCCACCCCTATGGCCTGCCGTTCCACGGGCGAGGGCCGGTGGCGAGCGTACTCACCACTAGACCACTGGCTACCCGGGGGTGCGGCACACGGCGTCTGGCGCGGCGTCCGGTTCGCTTGTGACGCCGAGGTGATGTCGGTGGACGTCCGAGACGGGCGCGCGGCAGGGGTGTCGGCCCGGCATAGGGGCACGGGTGAGGCGTTCCGGGTCGAGGCGGGCACGGTTGTCCTGGCCGCAGCAGCGGTAGAGAACGCCCGACTGGTGATCCAGGCCCTGGCGGAAACCAGGGCGCTGCCCGAGCCTCGGCTCGGCCGGATGACCGACCACATCGTTCAGGGCTTTGTCGTCAGGCTCGCCGACCCACACGGCTCACTGCCGCAGTATCTGCGCGAGCCCGCGTCGTTCATGGCCGAAGCCGACCCGGGCACCCGTTCCTACCTTCGCCTGGACGTGCACCATCCGGCGCCGGACGAAGTAATCGTCGATGTCCGGACCACTGGTGAACAGGAGTGCCTGCCGGAGAGCTTCATCGAGTGCGTTCCGCAGGAAACGTTCCCGTGGCAGACGGTGGTGCGTACCGCGATGAGCACCCGCGACCACGAGGTCGTGGCGGGTCAGCGGATCATGCTTAATGAATGCTGGTCCGCGCTCGGCGCCGACCTCGGTCTGCCCGTGGCGCCGCTGGAGTTTGAGGAGTTCGGAAAGCAGACGAGAACCAACACCTTCGTTCTGCCCGAGTTCGCGGGGCAGATGGCGCCCGGTGAACCGGTGACCTGGGTCAGCCTGCTCGGCACCGAGGACCATGAAGGCGGGACACTGCCGCTGGGCACGGTCCTCGACGAGCAGCACCGGCTGCCGCCGGTACCCAACGTTTTCGCGGCGGGCCCCACCACATTCCCCCGGCTCGGCGCCGCCAACCCATCCCTGACCGCCCTCGCCCTCGCCCGCAGGCTGGCCGGCGTCCTGGTGGGCTGAGCTGTGTCGTCCCCGCCGAGTCCAGTCGGCCCGGCGGGGTGATGCCCTTACTGTCGCCCCGACCGAAACGGTGCACGTGCTCCACAGCCCGCAATGGCGTTGATGACCGAACGGTTCGGCCGCAGCACCACCGTACCTGGTCCATGCGCGTTCCTTGCCGCGTCGGTGACCACGTCCGGGGCGTCTGTCTCCCGGTGGGGTGGACGGGCTGGACGGGGCAGAGAAACACGGCCACCGCGCGGAAAACGTCGCCGAGTGTGATGCCAGGGTGCGGTGAGATGCAGACCTTGGCCCGGGGCACGGGCACAGTCCAGGCCCATGGCAGCGGCACACCGGAGGACAGGTGGACACGGGAATGGGAGCCGAAGCCGGTGGAGGTGGCCAGTCCTGGCATCCGTTCGCCATTACCTTCACCTCGCCCGAGGAACAGCACCAACACTCCCTGCGCATACGGGGCGTGGATCGGACAGGGCAAGACCTCCGCGTCGGTCCACTAGGGCCTGTCCGCAATGTCAGGTTGGGAGCCATAGCCGTAGGCAGGCGAGGGTGATCATGGCTTGGTAGTGGCGGGCGCGTTTGTCGTAGCGGGTGGCGAGAGCCTTGTTCTGCTTGAGGCGGTTGAAGCAGCGTTCGACAACGTTTCGGCGCCGGTAGACCGTGCGGTCGAGGCGGCAGAGGCTCTCGCCGCGTCGTTGGCGTCCGCTGATCTGGTCGACACGTTCGGGGATGGTGCAGGCGATGCCGCGACTGCGCAGGTAGGCGCGGAGCTTCCGCGACGAGTAACCCTTGTCGGCAACGACCCTGGCCGGACGGGTACGGGGCCGGCCGGGCCCGCACCGCTTGATACGGATGCGGGCCATGACCGGTTCGAACTGGGTGCAGTCGTTGACGTTCCCGCCGGTGACAGTGAACGTGAGGGGCCGGCCCCTGCCCTCGCAGGCGAGGTGGATCTTCGTGCTCGGTCCTCCGCGGGAACGTCCGAGTGCCTCGCCTGTCCAGGGCCCCCTTTTCGGGCCCCGGCCGCGTGCTGGTGTGCCCGCACGATCGTCGAGTCGACACAGACGATCGACCAGTCGACCTCACCGATCGCGTCCGAGTGCTGCTGGACGTGGGCCAGGAGCCGGTCCCAGGTTCCGTCCGCCGACCAGCGGCGGAACCGTTCGTAGACGGTCTTCCACGGCCCGTACCGCTCGGGCAGATCGCGCCATGCCGCACCCGTGGACAGCTTCCACAGGATGCCGTTGAGGACCTGCCGCCGGTCCCGCACCGGACGACCCATCCGGGGCGGAGCCAGCAACGGCCCAATGACTTCCCATGCCTCATCAGTCAGTTCATGACGTCGCACCACGAACGGAGCAACGACCAATCGACATTGCGGACACGCTCTAGTGCTGCGGTATCGGGGCTGCCGAAGTCAGCGCTCCGCAGGACGGATTCAGTGGCGCGGCCTGGGTGAGGTCGACTCGGGGCAGCCTCCCGATTTCTCCACGAGCGGGTTCCCTCGAGCCGCCTCCCGAACCCGGCGTGCCCGTCTCCGGGCACCCGGCTCTCCGCAAATCCCGTTTGGGGCGCTCAGCTCCCATCCCGCAGTAGGCCACGGGGGCGGGATGAGTGTTCCCCGGTATCGGTATCTGATCGTGCTCACCTTTGCCGGATTGAACAGTTCCGCTTCCTCCGTGGCAGGCCACCAGCCACCGCCGTAAAAACGTCGGCGGATCTGCTTCCAAGTAATCCCGGGATGCTTGCGCCGGATCCATCGCGTCACCCTCATCCACGCGTAGTGGCTGAGGTAACAGAAAGCGATGTTCGACATCTCGGGACGGAAGTACGCGCACCACCCCCGCAACTCCGAGTTCAGCCGGTGGAGCAAGGAATCCAGCGACAAGCCGACGTTCTGCCGTCCAGTCAGTTCCTTCACCTTTTCCGTTGCGGACGCACTGACTTCCGTGCCGGGTAGGTGTAGATGTACTGCCGGTCAGTGCCCGTTTTCCGGTGGCGCTGGATGCGCCATCCGAGAAGATCAAGGCCCTCATCAAGGCAACAACGTCCGGCTGACCCGTTCCCGACATATCGACTGCCCCCCACCGTCCCGCGGTCGGGGGGCAGTATGTTGCGTGTCGTGCCTCGCCTTCACCTCCACACCTCCACACACGATGCTGACCATTTGCTGACCCCATCGACCCTATAGGGCCGCTGACCTGCGCAAATGCCCGACTACTAGATGTTGGACTTGAACAGAGTACGCAACACTTGGGACTCCTAGAAGACGGCTCCCCGCCAGCTCTCTGCAGGTCAGGGGCATCCTTCACTGTACATCGGCTCATCTTCGGCTCGAGGACTCTCCAGAACATCGTTCGCTGTGACGGGCAGGCCTCTCACCTGCGCAATGTGCGCGAATCAAGGTGCCACGAAGGCATCGACCAGGAGCAGACACGAGGACAACCCCGGTCCAATGCTGAGCGGATACTGACTTACCTGATGGGATATCAGGGAAGTCAGTGATACTGAGCAAGTTGCTAACCAGAGCGCTCCTTCATTACACGTCCGAGCATGGGTTCCCGTACTGCCGAGGTGAGGCTGCGGCAGTCTGCGCCTCCGGACTGGCACGACTGCTCCGAACCGGCCTCTGATAGGACCCTGAAGATCATCCGCACACCTCGTCGAACCGTCCACGGTCTGTCTGGAGATCACCGCTGAACCGTCCTACGAGGTGCCGTAACGGCCAGCTGGAGCCAATTACCCGGCTCGGGGAACTGCGGACGAGCAGACTTACTCCTCCGTGCCTCCTATTGGTACAACGGCGATGTCCTCATCTGGCCGCCTGTCCGACGGTCCGGATACGTAGGCGTCCATGCCGGCTGTCGCCAAGGGAGGGAGGGGAACCGTCGAGAGCTCGCCGTGCAGGCGCAGCAATACATGGTCCTCACCGACCAAGCAGTCGGTGTACGGAAGGGTGTGGGACAGCAAGCGGGCGAAATCGTTGCAGGCCGCCTGGACGTCCACTTTGTCGAGGCTGAGCAAGACGTGCAGCGTGCCATCCCGAATTGTCAGCTCGACATCAATGCGGGTGTCGGCCGCCTCAGCGGCTTCTCCACACCACGTCAGAGTCTCGTCCAGCGCGCCGAGGTGGACGGGTAGCGGCCAGAATGCATCCTGGCCCATGTCATCGCGGACCGTGATGCCAGTGGCGGGGGCCTGGTCGCGCCACCAACCTTGCACGATGTCGCGGACTGAAGCGGCCTGCGGTCCACTACTCAGCGCTCGCTGCACGGCGATCGCCGCGTTTCGCCGAATTACGCCAGCAGCACCGAGTCCTGGGTCGACGGCCATACGACGCAGGAGCGAGCGGGGCCCGGTGCGCGAATCGTCGAGGACTTTGCGATATAGCTCGCGCAGGACGCCCGGTACGGCCGTGAAATCCGGTCCGAGTAGGGAACGGACCCGTTCTGCCCAGGCAAGAAACGCTTCAGTGTCGCCGGTGGTCAGAAGGTCGGTGCCGAGGTCGCCGCGGGCGAGCATGCGAGTACGCTGCCGTTCTGTCGGTCGGCCGAGACCATCGAGCTGAGCGCGCAGGAGGAATGCGAGTAGGTCCCGTTCCGGGGCGGGGAGATCGTCGACGACGCCGTTGACGGGGGCGGTGAGAACGTCGACGATGGCCTCGGCAGTCGCCTTCTTCGCCTGCGCCTTCCCGGAGGTTCCAGGCAAACGCTCAGTCCACCAGTGGACGCGATCCTGAGCGTCTCGCAGCTCGATTGTGGCAGTGAAACTCGTCAGGTGGTCCGGCCCCGAGACGTCGTATGTGTAATCGTGGTCGATGCCGTACGTGGTAGCCATGGCGGCGACGATGGTCACCGGGTCGTGCTGGTGCTCCAAGCTGGAAAGCCAGTCTTCCAAAACTACGGGCCGGCGCCCAAGCAGCCGGGGCCCGTGGAGGCGCCAGGCCACGGCGACAACCGCCTGGGTGGCGTCCGACACCGCTGCGCGGCCCTGTCCGCTCTCACCACGGCTCGTCAGCAGTCCTTCTGCGAGTTGGAGAGTGGCACCGAGCCGGGCGGTGTCGTCGTCAGAGGCAGTGAGGACGCGTGCCTCGTCCTCGTCGGGGGTGAGGCTGTGCGCGAGAGCCTGGCGGACACGAACGTGGGCAGCGAGATGATTGACCACGTGCGAGCCATGGTGGGCGAGAAGGTGGTTGTCGCGCTGGCAGGCAGCGGTCGCCGCTGCTTGGTTCTCGTATACCCAGGAGACATGGGTGAGGGCCTGGGCGAGGAGCCCGTCCGCACGATGACCGAGCTCGAACATGGCCGCAAGGTCGCTCACGGCGTCCCGGTGCCGATTGCCCGGCTGCGCATACGGCAAAGGCGAAGCGACCGGCAGGGCCACGGATGCTGCCTTCCTCTCGACGCCCGCCGTTGAGACCACCTGTGGGTATGCGTCGAGCAGTGCTCGTGCCGCCGCCGCCCGCGCAGCCTTCTTGGAGCGGCCGGTGCCTTCCGCCTTGCGGCCGGTTCCGGTGCGGACGATGGCGCGGAAGACCTTGCGGTGATCCGGGCCCTCCGCCTCGCAGTCGTACATCAGTCCTTCCTTGCGGAAGGCAGTTTGCGCGAGAGTAACGGGATCGGCTCCCGATTCCACGGACGGCCGGTCGAGGTCGGGCCACACGGAGGCGACCAGCCTCCGGGCGATTTCGTGCTCACCACAGAGACTGAGCACGCCGAGGATCTGCCGCGCCACTCCTTCGAACACAGACCTGGCGGGCTGCTGCGCCTCGCCAGCGCCCATGCGCACCAGCCCCTCCTCGCTCACCCACCCGCCAAGCGCAATGCCGGCGGCGGAACGTCTCCCGGCGTGTTCGCTCGACTGTTCGCCCACCTTCCGAGGGGTCGCCCATCGCGCGTAGGCGTCGAGCAGGATCACGTCGAGTGCGGTGGCGCCAAGCCGGTCGAGCATGCCGAGGACGTGTGGTGTGACCTGGTCGGCGTAGTGAGTCTCGTAGAGATGACTGCGGTGCTCGGCTGCCAGGCCGAGCCAGGCTGTGACCTCGGGGCCGGCTTCCCATCCGCGGACGGCCTTCCCCACTATCGCGCGGACCACTTCCCCGTACGTGCCGACCAGCGATACGGGCGGTTCGCATATGGCCGGGTACGCGACATCGTGGACATCGAGCCGCCGTTCGGCACGGGAGAAGGGCCGCACCGGTTTGGGCAAAGGAGCTCGTCCGGTCGGGAGCGAGGTTGACCGGGCGGACCGGGCGGTTACAGCGGACGCGTTCCGGCTCGCGCGGGTGGCCACCGAGCCGTGGCGCCGGGAAGCCGCCGGTCCTCTCCGTCCCCCCTTCGGCCGTTTGCCGGACCCGTGGCCCAGGAGTTTCTGAAGTTCGTTGGTAAGCCAGGAGGGTATCCCGGTCGGGGGGTGACCGCCGTCGAAGAAGTCGCCAGCCAAGTCGACGCAATACGTGTACCGGCCCCAGTCGTGGTGGCGCGCGTGTTCCTGGGCGAGCACGCGCAACGCCGATCGCATCCGCCCGTACGACACCGTCAGCCCGGCCACCTGGTAGGACGTCCGATTCCGCGCGGCTTCGATAGCGAGCGCGATGCGGTGTAAGGGCGTCGGCGGCGCGGTCTCACGCAGCGACACGATACCGACCCAGCGGTTCATGGCCCTCCCCCCTGCCGGGCGACACGGCCTTGCCGGACCCGGCGCCTGCTCCGGATAGCGCCAGTGCGCTGTCCCGGTGCGTGCATACCAGCGGCGGCCTGCCTCCGGCCCCGCCATCCCCTCTTGCCGCGCCTCATGACTCCCAGTGATCACGTCGGCACTGACCATCCTAGCTGCGCAGTACCGGTTCTGGACGCGGTTCGCCTAACACGAATCATTCCGCGTGGCTGCTGATGTGAGGCCCGTGTCGCACGGTGTGCTGCATGACCCACCGTATTCGGTCCGACGCGTCGGCCAAGGATGACCAGCCCTCGGCACCGGACCAGCCTGCCCCAGGCCGGAGCGTCAGGGTTGTTACCCTCTGGCACCGCCCTTCGTCTCCGCCCCGGCCACTTCAGCTACCCTCCACGATCAATGTCTCCCGAGCCAACGGCCGAGACGGACTGGTTCGACGTTCACCCGCCGGCGAGTGCAAACTGTGAATCGGCATCGTTTCGGATTGGGCAACCTCGTCTCGAGAGAGCCACATCCCACCATTCCACGGCGTCGGCATGCGGGGTGTCGTCGGGTGCGTCGCTGACAGGAGGGCGGGCCTCCAGCCCACCAGGAAGGTTCCAGTCACCGCTTCAGCGCGGCGACGCAACACGGGCAACAGGCCGGTCACAAAAATCAAATTCATGGCGCTGGCCGCCAGCCGATGTGCGAGATCCGGGCCTCAGGTCTCCTCTAGCAGTTCCGCATTGATCCGGTCCCAGCTCGGTCGGGGGCCGTCGACCGGGCGTACGACTGTGAGCCGACGGCCGTCGAGGAACGCATCGAGTCGATCACCCGTCTGGACGGCCAGGCGCTCGCGTTGAGCGCGGCGATTCACCTCTACTCGCTCGCCCAGAACTCCGAGCAGTACTTCGTAACGCGCCTCTCCAAGGATGTCGCCGCGGATCCATCGCCCCCGGACCGGCACATCGGCGAGCGAGCCGAGGGTGTATTCCTCGCGACTGAAGGCCCTATCCATGGCCTCCTCGGCCACACTCCCCATGTGACTGATCACCTCCCGGCTGACGGCCCTCTGATCACTGAACTGCGGCCCCAGAAGGCGGTACATCTGACCCGCTTCCGGGGCCATGGACCCCACACGGCCCAGATCGGGCCGGGGAACACGGAATTGCCAGGGCTTCGCATCTCCTGGCACGTCGATCCATCCGGTCCTGAGGCCCGTCAGGGCGGCGGAGCCGTCGGGCAGGAAGATGTCGACGCAGACGCCCCCGGCGCCGAGCCAGACCCAGCTCATGAAGTATGCGTGATCACCGTGATCAACGGACCACTGCGCGAGCTTCTCCAGACGCTTTTTCTGCTCGGGAGTGCCCTTGCCCGCCGGGAACATCTGCTTGGCACGCCGGCGCCGCCCCCGTGCCTCTCCGGCAACCGGCCCCGCGGCCAGGTCGTACAGCAAGTCTGGCCGCACACCCGTCTTCGCGTAGACCCCGGAGAGTTTGCCCGGCAACACGTCGAAGCTACTCAACCCGCTTGCGCCGGGATTCCAGTCGAACAGCACCTGGCTGGCGGCGGTCATCACGCCGAGCCCGGTGCACTCGCTGACGAAACGCTGGATATGGCCCGCACTGGAGTCGAGGGCGGAGCCTTCAACTGCAAGAGGCCGGTTGCCCTGGCCTCCGGTGATGTAGCTGAGGAGGAGGCTGATCTCGTGATCGCGCACGCGCGGGTCGACCGTCTTGCGCAGGTCACAGGCAAGGGCGTTGATGTTGACCATGGCGGCCAAGGAGACCGGCAGTGAGCCCTGTCCGATCTCGACGGCCCGAACAGCCTTCCCCATCTCGATTGTGAAGCGCCACACCCGGGCGCGCACCGTGCTCATAGGAGAAGCCTAAGGTCGTCCGCCTTGCGACTATCCAGGCGTCAGCACGCAGGTCAGAGGTCGCCAAAGCCCGCATCGTGGCGCCCGGGGCCGCCACAGGACAACTGCCCCGCCATGCGGCAGCCGCCAGCCTGCACGTGCACCGCTGGACCGGTGCCGATGCCAGCCCCCGGCAGCCAGCCCGCTGCGAGCAGCCGGACCTCCCTCCGCCAGTCCCGCTCGCGCCTCCCAGACGCCCGCGATCTTTTGCCGCACACCGGTGGGACAAAGTTCGGGCCAAACTTCCAGACACGATGCTGACCGTTGGCTGACCTGACCGACCATACCGGCCCACTGACCTGCACAAATGCCCGAACGCTAGATGTTGGATCTGAACATCATTCGCAACATGAAGCCACTCCTGTGCCTCGGCTCCCTGCCTGCGTATCCGCAGGTCAAGGGCTCTTTTGCCACTCTACAACGCGTCGTGTGACCAGGCGGCGGTCCCCGGTTCCCGCGCGGGCGGCCACGGTGTCGCCGGGACGACGGCACCCCAGCCTACGCAGTGGCCCCCGGTGGCGCTCCGGCCCCGTGGGCGCGGACGCCGCGGACCGCCGCCGGGCCGGGGGTGCGGTCCGGCGGCGGTACGGGGCGGGGCGGGGCGGTGTCAGCCCTTCAGGCCGGTGTGGGCGAGGCCCTCGACGAACTGGCGCTGCATGGCGATGAAGAACACCAGCACCGGCAGCGCCGTCATCGAGGCCGCCGCCAGTTGCACGTCCCACATCGGGCCGCCGTAGGCGTCCACGAAGTGGGTGAGGGCCTGCGGCAGGGTGAACTTCTCCGGCGTCGAGAGGAAGACGATCGGCTCCAGATAGAGATTCCAGCTGTGCAGGAAGGTGAAGATGGCCACCGCCCCGAGCGCGGGCCGGGCCAGCGGCATGGCGATCCGCCAGTACAGGGCGAACCGGCCGAGCCCGTCCAGGCGGGCCGCCTCCTCCAGCTCGTGCGGGATGGCGATGAAGAACTGCCGCATGATCAAGGTGGCCAGCACGCTCGGCGCCCCGAGGATCGGCACCAGGATCAGCGGCCAGTGGGTGTCGATCATGCCCCACTCGTTGAACATTTGGAAGAGCGGGACGATCGTCACCTCGCTGGGGATCAGCAGGCCGACCAGCACCACGAGGAACAGCGCGTTCTGTCCGGGGAAGCGGATGCGCGCGAAGGCGTACCCGGCCAGGGAGGAGACCGCGAGCGTCCCGAGGGTGACCACCAGCGCGATGTACATCGAGTTGAGGTACTGCGTAGCGAACGGCTGGACGTCGAAGACCCGCTGGTAGGCGTCCAGCCGGGGGCTGTCGGGCAGCAGCGAGGGCGGGAAGGCGAAGATCTCGTTGGCCGGCTTCAGGGAAGCCGTCACCATCCACCAGGTCGGGAAGAGGAAGGGGACGGACAGCAGCGCCAGCACCCCGTAGACGGCGAGCCTGCCCCGCGCCGAGCCGTCGCGCGGGCGGCGGCCACGGGCCGGGGTACCGGCGGCGCGGCGGGGGCGGCGGGTCGCGACCTCACTGCTCATGGAACACCCACTTCTTGCGCAACTGCCACTGGACGAACGTCAGGACGAAGACGATCGCGAACAGCAGCACCGACAGCGTCGCCCCGTATCCGAAGTGGTGGAACTGGAACGCCTGCTGGTAGAGGTAGTAGACGAGCACCGTGGTCGACGTCCCGGGACCGCCGCTGGTGAGCACGTCGATCTGCGCGAACACCTGGAGCGATCCGACGACGGTGATGATGGAGGTGAGCAGGATCGTCGGGCTGATCATCGGCACCGTGATGCTGCGGAAGCGCCGCCACCGCCCCGCGCCGTCCACCGTCGCGGCCTCGTACAGCTCCCGGGGCACGCCCTGGAGCGCGGCGAGGAAGAGCACCATGTTCAGTCCGACGTTCTTGAACACCTGGACCACGATCACCGAGAGCATGGCGGTGCCCTCGCCGCGCAGCCAGTTGGGCCCGGTCATGCCGACCATGTCGAGCAGGCCGTTGACGCCGCCGTTCTCCTGGAGCAGGAACCGCCACACGATCGTCCAGGCCACCAGCGAGACGACCACCGGCGAGAAGAACACCGTCCGGAAGAACGTCGTGCCGGCCAGCCGCCGGTTGAGCATCAGCGCCAGCCAGAGCGCCAGCGACAGGTTGAACACCACGAGACCGACCGAGAACACCCCGGTGGCCGCCAGCACGCCCGGCAGCGAGGGGTCGTTCAGCAGGGCGTCGTAGTTGTCGAGGCCGGTGAACTCGAAGGAGCCGGCCAGGACGTTCCACTCGTGCAGGCTGTACCAGAACACCAGGCCCAGCGGCAGCAGGACGAACACCAGGCTGCCGATGAGCTGCGGCGCGACGAACAGGTACCCGGCGAGTACCTCGCGGCGCCGCCCGGTCCAGAACCGGCGGCCGGCCGGACCGGTTCCGGCCGGCCCGGCCCCGGCCGTGCGCCGGTCCTCGCCGGCCACCGGGCCGCTCCCCGGGGAACTCATCGGTCCAGCAGGGGCTGCACGGCCCCGCACACGTCCCCGAGCACCGCGGGCACGTCCGCGCCCGGCCGCCAGAGCGCGTCGAGCTGGGCGCGCACGGTCTGCGCGATCTGCTCCTGCCCCATGTGGCTGGGCTTGACCACGCCACTGGCGGTGCCGGCCACGACGGTCTCCTGCAACTGCTCCTCGGTCAGCAGCGGGTTGCTGCTCGCCAGCGTCTCGGCGGTCAGCTGGGAGGCCCGCGGCGGCGGGAAGAACTGAGCGAGCTTGGCGGAGTTCTCCGGGCCGGTGAAGTGCGCCAGGAAGTCGGCGGCGATGTCCGGGTGGTCGCCGACCTGCAGCACGCCGAGCCCGGCCTGCCCGATCACCGCGTACTCACCGGCCGGCCCGGCGGGCAGCGGGCGCAGGTCCCAGGCGAAGCCGGCCTCTTCGAGCAGCGAGGCGCGGGATATCTGGGTGACGGTGTAGGCGGCCTCACCGGCGAAGAAGTCGGCGCTGGTGCCGGGCCCGGGCATCGCGCCGTGCTCGAAGACCGCCTCGTGCAGGAAGGTCATCGCCTCGACCATCTCGGGCCGGTCGAAGCCGCAGACGGAGGACTCGTCCCAGGCGCGGGCGTCCCAGCCGGTCCACAGGGTGGCGAGGTAGTCCCAGCCGGTGTAGTCGAAGTCGCGGATCACCATGCCGGAGGCACCGGTCTCCCCGGCCACGGTGGACGAAGCGGAGATCACCTCGTCCCAGGTCCACTCCCCCGCGCCGCTCATCTCCTCCGGGGTGGGGACCCCGGCCTCGGCGAGCAGGTCGAGGTTGGCGAAGACCGCGAACGGCGAGGTGGAGAAGGGGTAGGCGTACAGCTGGTCGTCGTCGCGCCACAGTTCGGTGGTGGCGGGCAGCAGATCGTCGAACGCGTATCCCTCGGTCCCCGTCAGCACCTCGTCCAGCGGCACCAGCGCCCCGGAGGAGACGAAGTCGGGGGCCGAACTCTCGAAGATCCACGCCAGGTCGGGGGCGTTGCCGCCGGCGATCTGCGTGGTCAGCGCGGTGGTGTACCCGTCGAACGGCAGCGGGTCGAAGGTGATCTTCTCGACCCGGGGGTGCTCGGCGATGTAGGCGTCGGCGATCTCGTCGAACAGCGCCAGATGGGCGTCGTTGGCGGTCCACACGGCGACCCGCAGCGACACCGGCCCGTCCGGGTCACCGCCGCTGCCGGAGCCGCCGCAGGCGGTGAGGGTGAGCATGCCGGCCAGGGCGGCGGCTGCCAGGGGTGTGCTCATGGATGGCCTCATTGCGCATCTCCTTGAGGGGTGCCGGGGGTTCGTGAGGTCGGGGGCCGGCGCTCGGTCCGTGCCGGTGTCATCGCCGGTCAGTAGCCCGCGATGTCGGGCCAGCTCAGTTCGACGCCCTGGGCGGTCAGCCGGTCCTGGAAGGACGCGAGCTGCCGCGGGTCGTTGCGGACCGCGCGGGGGGTGGTGGACTGCTGGAGGCAGTGGGCGGCCAGGGTTCCGGCGGCCTCACCGATGTTCCATTCGACCGGGTGCAGGCGGTAGCAGCCGTTGGTGATGTGGGTGGTGCCGATGTTCTTCCCGGCCGGCAGCAGATTCTCCATACGGACCGGGATCAGGGCCCCGAGGGGGATGCGGAACGGGCTGGCGGCGACGTCGATGTAGTTGTCGCCGCCGGTCGAGGGGTGCAGATCGATGCGGTACATGCCGACCCCCACGGTGTCCTGGTAGGGGACGGCGCCCCGGTCACCGCGCACCGCCACTGACAGGTCCTGTTCCACGACGGTGTACTCGGCGGCGATCCGCCGCGATTCGCGGTAGTACGGCGCCTGGGCCAGGCCGTCGGCCGAGCCGGTGATGTCGCCGCGCAGCCGCAGTCCGGGGAAGCCGGTGCCGCCGTCGGGGCGCGGTGCCTCGGTCTGCAGCCAGTAGAGGACGCTGTAGGACAGCCGGCGGGCGGCGGCCAGGTGGTCCGCCGCGTCCGGCACGTCGATGACCGGGGCGAGGAAGTAGTCGATCATCGGCCAGTTGACCAGGCAGATGTCGCTCGCGTAGGCGCCGGGCAGGAAGTTGCGGCGGGCGGCGATACGGCGGAACGTCCAGAGGTTGGAGTCGCCACCGGACAGCCGCTGATCGGCGACGACCGCGTCCGGGTCGTCGTCCGGGTTGGGGGTGAAGCTGCGCGTACCGGTTTCGAGGGTACGGGGGTTGGGCGAGGTCCAGCCGAGCAGGTTGCCGCCCCAGAAGTCGGGGCGGAACTCCCGCCAGAACCCGTAGTCGGCGGGCCGGTCGATGGTGTGGTCGCCGTCCACGTGGTCGATGGCGAAGCAGACCGAGACCGCCTGCATGTTCATCGGCTGGGCCTCGGCCGGTGCGCTCGGCTCGCCGGTCCGCTCCCGCGACTCGAAGCCGGTGACGTACTCGGTGCCGGTCAGCGGCAGCAGTTCACCGCTCTCGGTGGCGTCGATGACGTACCGGCCGGTGACGGTGATCTCCTCGCCGCTGTCCCGGTGGGCGAGCCGGACGGCGCTCACCCGGTCGCCGTCGGTCTCCGCGCCGACCGGCCGGTAGGGCTGGAGCACGTGGAGCCGGCCGCTGCCGCGGTGGGGGGCGAGCATCTCCTCGATGACGGCGACCGCGACCCGGGGTTCGTGGCAGAGCCGGCTGACGTGCCCGGCCCCCGGGTTGAGGTCGCGGCGGGCCCGGGCGCGGTCCGTGAGCGGGTAGGCGCGGCGGTAGTAGGCGCGGATGCCGTCGCGCAGTTCGCGGTAGGAGGCCGTGACGCCGAACTGCTCGACCCAGGAGTGCTCGTCCGGCGGCACCGCCTGGCTGGTCAGCTGGCCGCCGAGCCAGTCGTACTCCTCGGACAGGATGACCCGCCGGCCGGCGCGCAGCGCGGCGAGCGCGGCGGCGACGCCGCCGAGGCCGCCGCCGACGATCACGAGGTCGGTGTCCAGTTCGGTCATGGTGCGCCTCTCATCGGGGTGGAGCGGGTACGGGGTGCGGGTACGCGGATGCCAGGGGTTCGGGGGGCGATGGGTCGGGGCCGACGGGTACGGGGTCAGCCGGGTGGCGGTGCGAGGCTGGCGCCCCGGTGCGCGTCGCAGGCCAGCAGGCGCTGCACGGGGGTGCGTTCCTCCTCCAGCAGGGCGCTGAGCACTTCCACGGCCTGCCGCCCCATCTCCCGGCGCGGGATGCGGAACCCGGTGAAGTCGATGTCGGCGGTGGCCGGCCGGGTCGGGTCGCCGAGCGCCACGACGGAGATCGCGGCCGGTACGGGGTGGCCGAGTTCGGCCAGCCGGTCGGCGAGTGGCTGGCAGTCGGCGGGTTCCTCGACGAACAGGACGGTCACGCCGTCCGCGAGGAGTCCGGGCAGCCGGGCGATCAGTTCCTGGGTCTCGCCGGCCAGCACCGTTCCGGTGGCGCCGCTGCCGGCGAGGGCCGCGGTGAAGCCGTCGCGGCGGTCGCCGCGCGACTCGGCGTGGCTGCCGCTGCCCAGGTAGGCCAGCCGCCGGTGCCCGAGTTCCACCGTCCGTTCCACCAGGGCGGCGACGGCGCCGGGATAGTCGGCGCCCACGTACGGGACCGGTCCACCGGCGTCGTCGCGGCGGCCGACCGAGACGAACGGGTAGTCCTCCGCGACCAGGCGGGCCAGTTCACCGGCGTGGGTCTCGCGGCCGAGCAGGATGCAGCCGTCGGCGAGCCGGAACCGGTTGCCGTCGTGGAAGATGCGTCGCCGTCCCGCCACGACCGGGGCGCTGGTCAGCAGCAGCAGATCGCAGCCGAGGTGTTCGGCGCTCTCCTCGATCCCGGCGAGGAAGGGCTGGTAGAAGTCCCGGGTGCCGCTGGGGAAGACCGCCTCGTAGGTGAAGACGCCGATGATCCGGTTGCGCCGGGCGACCATGCGCCGGGCCACCGGGTCGGCCACGTAGCCGGTCTCGGCGATGGCCTCCAGCACCCGTTCCCTGGTCTCCGGGGCGATCCGGGCCCCGGCGTCGAGCCGGTTGTTCAGCACGAGGGAGACCGTGGTCTGGCTGACGCCGCTGATCCGGGCGATGTCCTGCTGGGTGACCCGGCGGCGGTGTCCCGTCACGGCCGTATCCTCTCGACGCTTCTCGCGGGCCCGCTCCGCGGCCCTCCGCTCGGCAGGCCACCGGACTCCGAGGCACGGATCGCCGATCGCGCGTCGGATAATACGTATTAGTGGGCGCTGCGTTCCGCCATGCTGCATTCCCGGCCGGGGGCCGTCAAGGTGGTAATTCGTATTAGCACTTGACGCTGCCCCGAGCCGCCCCGAAGCTGAGCTGCCATCGGCTCCCCGCACCGGAGCACCGAGTACCACCCCCGTTCGGCCACGGCACCGTCGTACGGCGGGCCGCCGCCCCCACCCGCGGGCGGCCCGCCGCCGCACGACCCCGCGCCGTCACCCTCTGTACGCACGACGTCTCACTCTGGAGTCGCCATGACGGACGACAGGCACCCCTCCCCCACCCTCCTGAGCCGCCGCGGACTGCTGCGCGGCGCGGCGGCGCTCGGCACCGCGACCGCGGCCGGCGGGGCGCTCTCCCTCGCCGGGGCCCCGGCCGCCCAGGCCGCGGTGCCCGGCTTCCCCACCTTCAGCTACTACGGCCAGGTGTTCAACAAGAGCCAGCTGCGCTACAACCCGACCAACGAGCTGATCTTCCCCTCGGTCCGCCACGTCGCCGGCCGGATCGCCAACCCCCTGGGCCGCTGGTACATGTACTACGCCCCGCACGACAACCCCGGCGGGATCTGCCTGGCCTACGCCGACAGCATCACCGGCCCCTGGCGGGAATACCCGAACAACCCCGTCATCCCGCGCACGTGGGCGAGTTTCGACGTCTCGCACGTCTCCAGCCCGGACGCCTTCTACAACCCGGCCGACCGGAAGATCTATCTGTTCTTCCACGGCGAGAACCACACGACCCGGGTGGCGAGTTCGTCCGACGGGCGCACCTTCCAGTACCACAACCGGGTGGTGGGCACCTACATGCTGCCGGGCGTCAGCGAGACGTCCTATGCCCGGGTCTTCCCCCACCCCACCAAGTCGGACATGTACATCATGCTCTTCATGGGCAACCACGGCGGCACCCGCAAGATCTACATCGGCTGGTCGCACGCGCTGACCTCCGGCTGGCAGGTCAAGCCGGACCCCCTGATCTCACCGCGGGCGGGCGAGGGCGGCCAGCTCTCCGGGGCGCACTACTGGTCGCGCAACGGCGGCGGGCACGTGGTGTACCACTCCGGCGCCGGGAACATCCATGTGGCCCGGGTCGGCACCGGCTTCGACCGCGAGGACCACCTCGGCGTGCTGTACGACTCCCGGTCCGGCGCCCCGGACAACGGGCGGGCCGCCGCGCCCTCCTTCGTCGAGGTGGACGGGCGGCTGCACATGTTCTACGAGGCCGGGCAGCGCGGCTCGACGAACATCGCCCTGGCCCGCGCCAACTGACCTGCCGGGTGCCACCGGCCGTGCCGCGC